>DASURV010000067.1:0-10278 GCA_036375455.1 Casimicrobiaceae bacterium
CTCGAGCGCCGCAAGGCCGCGGCGCACGAGCACGTGGTCCCAGCGGGCGCGATTCTGCTCGAGCAGCAGCACCGGCTCGCCGGCGGGGCCGACGCGCGCCCGCAGGCGCGACGCCTGGATCTCCAGCAGGGCGGCAAGCCCGTGCACTCGTGCTCGCGCGCGAGCTCCTCGTGCTTGCGTTCGGCGAGCGTGCGATGACGAAAGTGATCGAGCGCGCGATTCTTCGCCGTGGCCATGAGCCAGGCACCCGGATTGTCCGGGATGCCCGACTCCGGCCAGCGCTCGAGCGCGCCGACGAGCGCATCCTGCGCAAGCTCCTCGGCGAGGCCGACATCGCGCACGATCCGCGCCAGCCCGGCGATGATCTTCGCCGATTCGATCCGCCAGACCGCATCGATCGCGTGTCGGGTGTCGCCGGCATTCACGTTGCGATCACTTGACCGGCGTCGCGGGTTCGACGTAGATCATCCACGAGACGCCGAAGCGATCCGCGACCATGCCGAAACGCGGCGAGAAGAACGTCTTCGCGAGCGGCATCTGCACCTGGCCGCCCTTGGCGAGCGCGGCGAACAACCGCTCCGCCTCGGCCTCGTCGCGCAGCGTCAGCGACAGCGAGAAGCCCTCGAATCTCGGCTTGCCCTGGCAGCGGCCGTCCGAGGCCAGCACCGTCGTATCGCCGATGCGCAGGGTCGCGTGCATGATCTTGTTCTCGGAGCCGGGCGGGACCATGTCCGGCGGCGGTGGCTCCGGGCTCTCCTTGTTGCGCATCAGCATGACGACCTCCGCGCCGAGCGTGCCGCGATAGAACTCGATCGCTTCCTCGCAGCGGCCGTCGAAGAACAGGTAAGGCTGGACTTGCATGGCATCTCCTTTCAGGTGGTGAGGGACGGCGCGCTGCCGGGCATCGCCCGGACGGCTTGCGCCGGTTCGATCGACCGCGCTCGCGCGTTCATCTGCGTAGGACAGCGCTGGCGCGGCTACGTGCTTCGAAGGGATGTGCGCGCGAACAGCTTCGCGTCGCGTCGGTCACGGTGCCGCACCGAGGCCCATGCGCACAGGAAGCGGCAGACGATGGCGATGCTCCTTCTGCACGCTCACGATCACGCGCGGCGCGCCGGGGGCCGCCCGCCGCGGATCGCCCGAGGCATTGAGCGTCCCGCGCCGGCACAGGAAAAGGATCAGCGCCAGCAGCGTGCCCCCGGGCAGCAGGAGCTCGACGACGACGTAGGGACCGAGCTTCCGCGCCAAACCGCGCAAGATCGCGAAGCCTTGCAGGACCGTTTGCATTGCGCCACCCTTTCGACTCGGACTGGCGAGCGCGGCGGCGATCGAAGCGATTCACCACCGCGTCTGCCTTCACCGAATAGTCGAACCGGCCGGCGCGAATTCGACATTGTTCAGTCGCGTCCGAGCGCGCGGCGCGTTTGCGGATCGTCGGCGATCGGCCGCACCTCGACGCAACCGACCGACGCGCCGGGGATCCTCGAGGCGACGAGGATCGCCTCGTTCAGGTCCCTCGCCTCGACGACGTAGTAGCCGCCGAGCTGCTCCTTGGTTTCCACGAACGGCCCGTCGGTGGTCGAGATCCTGCCGTTGCGCACGCGGACCGTCGTCGCGGCGCCCGGAGGCAACAGCCGGTTGCAGTCGACGTAGTGGCCGCTCGCCTGGACGCTGCGGTTGAACTCCGCGTACTCGGCGAAATGCTTCGCCGCCTCGGCCTCCGGCAACTGCTCCATCACCCTTTCGGCGCAGATCAGGCACAGGAACTTCATCGCATCTCCTCCTCAGGCTCGACGGGCGTCGGGAACCGGAACCGGATCGAGCGGCCGCACCTCGACGGTCCCGCCCACGCGCAATGTCGGAATGCGCATGGCAATCGACAGCGCCTCGTCGAGATTCGCGCACTCGACGAGGTGATAGCCGCCGAGCTGCTCCTTGGTTTCGGCGAACGGGCCGTCGGTGATCACCGGCTTGCCGTTGCGCTGCCGGATCGTCGTCGCGGTCGCGCTCGCACCGAGCCGCGCGCCGCCGCGGAAATGGCCGCTGCGGACGATGTCGTCGTGGAACTTGCCGTACTCGCGCATCACCCCGTCGCGTTCCGATTCGGGGATCCTCGCCCATAGGGATTCGTCGATGCAGCACATCAGCAGGTATTCCATGCTTCGTCTCCTTGACGGTGGTCAGTGGCGCGCATCGAGCGTCGCGCCGAGCCCGTAGAGGATGCCGGTCCAGCGCGCCCTCGCCCGCTTCGCGTCGCGCGAAGGCAGGTCTTCGTGGCGCAACGTCACGGCGCAACCCCGGTCGAGCTCCGTGATGTCGACGCACACGCGCGACACGACCTGCGGGTGATCGGCGCTCGCGAGCGTGAACGCGAGGCGCCGGTGCGGAACGATCTCGAGGTATTCGCCGCGATGCTCGACGGTCTCGCCGTTGCGCTGCTCGACGAAGCGGAACGAGCCGGCGACGCGCGCGTCGATGTCGACGCGAGCCATCGGGCGCGATGCCGTCGCGAACAGCCAGTGGCCCGCGACGTCGGGGTCGAGCCAGGCGTGGAAGACGTGCGCGGGCGAAGCGCGGTAGCGGCGGGCGACCTGTATCGCCGCACGCCGTCTCGCGGCCGCCGGCTCGCGCCGGGTGCGAAATTCGGGTTTCATCGCCTCCTCGGGTTCGATGTGGACATACACCCCTGGTCGAACGGCGCCGTCCGAAATCGACAACGGTGCGGCCGGTTCGTGCGACGAGGCGATCGCGCCGCGCGTCAGCCGGGCAGCTCCGCCAGCCGGCGCTCGAGAAAGCGGCGCTCGGGCGCCTGCCGCGCCAGGGCGATCGCGCGCTCGTAGGCGGCGCGTGCCTCCCCCGTCCTGCCGAGGCGACGGCACAGATCGGCGCGCGCCGCGTGCGCCAGGTGGTACTCCTGCAACTCGCCGCGCTCGAGGATCGCGTCGATCAGCGCCAGCCCCTTGGCGGGGCCATCGCGCATCGCCACGGCGGCCGCGCGGTTCAGCTCGACGACCGGCGACGGCTCGGCGCGAAGCAGGACGTCGTAGAGCGCGACGATGCCGTTCCAGTCGGTGGCACCCGCATCGGCCGCAGTGGCATGGATTCGCGCGATCGAGGCCTGCAGCGTGTACGGGCCGAGGCGCCGGGTCCGCAGCGACCGGTCGACGAGGGCCGATCCCTCAGAAATCTGCTCGCGATGCCAGAGCGAGCGATCCTGGTTCTCGAGCAGGATCAGCTCACCCGCAGGCGTGGCCCGCGCGGCGCGGCGCGATTCCTGCAGCAGCATCAGTGCAAGCAGGCCGATGGCATCCGGCTCGGGCAGCAATTCGACGAGCAGGCGTCCGAGCCGTATCGCCTCCGCGGACAAGTCGAAGCGCATCATCGCCGGTCCCGACGACGCCGAGTAACCCTCGTTGAAGACGAGGTAGATCACGCGCAGGACGATGTCGAGGCGTTGCGGCAGCTCGTCGGGCTCCGGCACCTGGTACGGAATCCGGGCGTCGCGGATCTTCGCCTTCGCGCGCACGATCCGCTGTGCGAGCGTCGGTGCGCCGGTGAGGAACGCCTGGGCGATCTCTTCGGTCGTCAGGCCGCAGACCTCGCGCAGCGTGAGCGCGACCTGGGCGTCGGGGGAGAGGGCCGGGTGGCAGCACGTGAAGATCAGCCGCAGCCGATCGTCCTCGATGCCTTCGTCGTCGCGCGGCGACGTGTCGTCGGCGATTGTGTCGACCTGCTCCGCAACATCGTCGAGCGAGTCGAAACGCGCCCGGCGCCGGATGCCGTCGATCGCCTTGAAGCGGCCGGTGGACACGAGCCAGGCTCGCGGATTCGCGGGCACGCCGTCGCGCGGCCATTGCTCGAGAGCCGCCCGAAAGGCGTCGTGCAGCGCTTCCTCGGCGACGTCGAAATCGCGCAGCAGCCGCACCAGCGTGGCGAAGATGCGCCGCGATTCGGCGCGGTAGATCGCGTCGACCTGCGCCGCAATTCCCGGCGTCGAGGATGCACTCATCGTGGTGGGCGTACGCGACTCGCCGAGGGTTGCCGGTCCGGTCTTGTGCGCCGCTTCGCGCCCCGCTGCCGGGCGGCGGCGAAGCGGCGCGAGCGCGCGCTCAGCGCTTGCCGCCCTTCGCAAGCTCGGCGGCCTGGGCCCGCACGCGCTCTTCCTGCTGCCGAAGCTCCGGCGTGAATTCGGCGCCGAAATCCTCCGCCTCGAAGACCTGGCGGATCTCGATCTCCGCCTCTTCCCCCGGCATCGGATCCGGGCAGCGCTTCATCCACTCGATCGCCTCTTCCTTCGACTTGCACTGCCAGAGCCAGAAGCCCGCGATCAGCTCCTTGGTCTCGGCGAAGGGCCCGTCGATCACCGTGCGCTTGCCGCCCGAGAAGCGCATCCGCGCCCCCTTCGAGCTGGGGTGGAGCCCTTCGCCGGCGAGCATCACGCCGGCCTTCACCAGCTCCTCGTTGAACTTGCCCATGTCGGCGAGCAGCTCTTCGCTCGGCATCACGCCGGCTTCGGTGCCCTTGGTCGCCTTCACCATCACCATGAATCGCATCGTCTTCGTCTCCATCGACAGTTGAGGGTGGCGAGCGGTAATGCCGCTCTACACCACGACGGACGAGCGGTCAGCGAATCGACACGCGCGCCGAATTTTCTCTTGCGCGGGGTGCCGGGACGGCGGCCGGAAGTCGCGCGGGGGAAATACCGATTATCGTCGTAGCGCTCTTTCCAGCTTGTTCAACGGGCTGCGCCCGCGTCCTCGCCTGGGATGATTTCGCCGCGCGGGTGTCGCCGCCGGGTGCTCCGTTGTGTACACTGTCCACAATTCCAGCGTACGTTACCAGACAAAATGGACGCTGTCCACATTTGATCGAATGCATGCGTCGCGGAGCCGCCGCGAGACGCGAATCAGCCCCGCGTGAGGCAGTGCAGCGCCGCGAGGCGCAGGCGTGGGGGGATCGATGAAACGCCGGAGCGGGGAGTCACCTGCGCGAAGCACCTATCGCCATGGCGATTTGCGCCGGGCGCTGCTCGAGGCCGGCGTCGAGCTGGCGCGGGCCGGTGGACCTGGCGCGGTGGTGCTGCGCGAGGCGACACGCCGCGCGGGGGTCGTGCCCAATGCGGCGTACCGGCATTTCGCGAGTCGCGCCGATCTGCTGCAGGCGGTTCGCGCAGCGGCGCTGTCGGACCTCGCCGTTGCGATGGAGCGCGAGCTGGCGCGCCTGCGGCGTGGGACGCGGCCGGCCGACTCCGCACGCGCCGGCTTGCGTGCGGTCGGTACCGCCTATCTGCGCTTCGCGCAGGCCGAAACGGGCCTGTTCCGGACCGCGTTCGCCGCGCCGGGCGATCCGGAAGTGCGCGCCGGTGCGGCGAAGGCGGGGCACAGCGGCCTCGATCCGTTTCAGCTGCTGGGCGCGGCGCTGGATCGCCTCGTCGACGCCGGCGTGCTGCCGCGCGAGCGCCGCCCCGGCACCGAGTACCTGGCGTGGTCGGCGGTGCACGGACTCGCGATGCTCGTGATCGACGGGCCGCTGCGCCGGCTCACGCACGCCCAGATCGAAGCCGTCTCGCAACGGCTGCTCGATATGGTCGAGAAGGGGCTCGAGCGGAGCTGAGCGGCAGCGATGCGCGCAAAGGGTCGCCGCCGTCGCCGCGTCAGCGCCGGTCGGCCACGTCGTAGCGAAGCATCCGCAGCATCCGCACCGCGGTCTCGCGTCCGCGGTAGTAGCCCGGCACGCGGAACGTTTCGACGAATCCCAGCGCACGATAGAACTCGAATGCAGGCAGGTTGCTCGCGCGCAGCTCGACGTGGATCGAGCTCATCCCTGCCACGCGCGCGGATTCCACCAGCCATTCGACCATCCTGCGACCGATGCCGCGGCGCTGGTGCGTGGGCTCGACCGCGAGCAGGATCAGGTGGGCGCGCTCGTCACCGAAACGCATGACGGTGAATCCCACCTGCCGGCTGCGCGCGCGGGCCACGAGCGTGACCGTTTCGGGATCGCGAATCAGCTCGACGATCCGTTGCGCCCGATAGCCCCAGCCGAGTCCGGCCTCGATCAGGTCGCGCGCAAGCAGCGCGATGCCGGGGGCATCGCCCGGATTCGCAAACCCCAGCTCGATCCCCACGGCAGCCATGCGCGGCCATTGTGCCACGCGCGTGCCCGGCGGACGGCTCGAGCGCCGAGGCGATTTCAGGACGCGAACGCGACCGTCACGGCGAGGCCGCCGCCGGGCGCCTCGTCGAACGCGATCGCCGCGCCATGCAACTCGGCGATCTGCTTGACGATGGAAAGGCCGAGGCCGGTGCCTGCGATCTCGCCGCCCGACAGGCGGTGGAAGCGCCGGCCGAGCTCCTCGCGCTGCGCCGGCGGCACGCCCGGCCCTTCGTCGGCGATCCTGATCAGGGGTGCGCCGTCGCGCCGGCCGACGTGCACGTGCACGGCCGTGCCGGCCGGACTGTACCGCACGGCGTTGTCGAGCAGGTTGCGCAGCAGGATCCCGAGCAGCCGCTCGTCCGCCTGCACGCGCACCGGCGCTCCGTCGTCGAGCTCGATCTCGATGGCCTTGTCGAGCGCGAGCGGTGCGGCTTCGGCGATCGCGCTCTCGGCGACGGCGCGCAGCTCGCACGGCCGGCGCTCGGCGCGGAAGCGCTCGGGCTCGAGCCGCGCGAGCGTCAGCAACTGCTCGACGAGATGGGTCGCCCGGTCGCAGCCGGCGATCAGTTGGTCGAGCGCATGCCGGCGTTCGCGCTCCTGCGTGGCGCCGCGCGCGACCTGCGCCTGCGCGCGCATCGCCGCGAGCGGCGTGCGCAGCTCGTGCGCGGCGTCGGCGGTGAAGCGCCGCTCGTTTGCGAGCGATGCCCGTACCCGCTCGAAGAGCCCGTTCAGGCTCTCGACGATCGGCGCGACCTCCGCCGGCGTCGCGCCGAGCTCGAGCGCGGCGAGATTGTCGGGTGCGCGGTGCGCCACCTGGCGGTTCAGCAGCCGCAGCGGCCGCATCACGCGCTCGATCGTGAGCCAGACGAGAAGCGCCAGCACGGGCAGCGCGACCGCGAGCGGCAGCAGCAGGTTCCGCGCGATGGTGGCCGCGATCTCGTCGCGCACGCCGAGCCGCTCGCCGACCTGCACCAGGTAGCGCCGCTTGCGATCCCACTCGCCGAACACGCGCCAGCGCTGCCCGTCGATCCGCACGGTGCTGAACCCCACGTCGCTGGGCGACAGCCGGCGCTCGGGTGCATTCGCCGAATGAAACCGCAGCACCGTCCCGCCCTCCCAGAACTGGAAGGCGACGCGGCGCGCGTAGCGGTGGAGCTCGCCTGCATGCTCGTCGTCGTCCTCGAGGTCGTGCCCCGCCTGCGCGAGCAGCAGCGACGCCGATTGCGCGAGGTGGGCGTCGAGCAGCTCGTCGACCTCGTGCCGCGCATCGAAGTAGCTGACGATCGTCGTCGCGATCCAGATTGCCGCCACTGCACCGAGCAGCAGCAGCAGGAGCTGGCGGCGCATCGAGCGGCGCGCGGCCCTGCTATCCATCGCGCGGCATCACGTAGCCGACGCCGCGCACGGTGCGGATCAGCGCCGGCGCGAGCTTCCTGCGCAAGTGGTGGACGTGCACCTCGACCGCGTTGCTCTCGACCTCCTCGCCCCAGGCGTACAGCCGCTCCTCGAGCTGGCGGCGCGACAGGACGCGGCCCGCGTTCAGCATGAGCTCCTGCAGCAGGTTGAACTCCTTCGCCTGGAGCTCGACGGGCCGGCCGCGAAACGCGACGCTCCGTGCGGCGGGATCGAGACGCAGCGCGCCGATCTGGAGCACCGGCGCCGGCTCGCCGCGCGAGCGGCGGACCAGCGCGCGCAGGCGCGCGCCGAGCTCGTCGAGGTCGACCGGCTTCACGACGTAATCGTCGGCGCCGGTGTCGAAGCCCCTGACGCGATCGTCGATCGCATCGCGCGCCGTGAGCACCAGCACCGGCGTGCGCGTTCCCCTGGCGCGCTCCCGGCGCAGCAGCTCGAGACCGTCGAGGCGCGGGAGCCCGAGATCGAGCACCACCGCTGCGAAGGGCTCGCCGCGCAGCGCAAGCTCCGCGGCGATGCCGTCCCTCACCCAGTCGGCGTCGAAGCCGCGCTGGCGCAGCCCCGCCTGCAAGGCGTCGCCGAGTAACGGATCGTCTTCGACGACGAGTATGCGCATGCCCTTCGCGGGTTCGTCATCCGCCGTGCTCGGCCGCGGGCCGCCGGACCTGCGCGCGCTCCACGTGGCGCGCCGCGGGCTCCTTCGCGAGCTGCGTCGGCGCGAGCCCCGGCACCTCGATCGCCCCGCTCCAGAGCGCCGCGACGATCGCGACGAGCGTCACGCCGGTCACCCAGCGCGCGCTGCGAATCGCCTGCCGCGGCTCGCCGGACTTGTAGCCGGTCACCATCGCCTTGGCGAGATTCTCGCGATGCAGGAAGCTGCTGACGAGGACGCCGGCGACATGGACGAATACGAGCGCGAGCATCAGGTTTGCCGTCCCTTCGTGCAGCTCCTCGAGCCAGTGGCCGCTGACGTCGTTGTACGTCGCATAGCCGGTTGCGCCGGTGACGAGGCCGAGCGCGATCAGCAGGTAGATCACCCAGCTTCCGGCGGGATTGTGACCGACGTAGTGCAGCGGCCGCAACGCGAGGAGCGAGCGGAGGTAGGCGAGCACGGCGCGCGGCCCGTAAGCGAACGACGCGAGCCGCGCATACCGGCTGCCGATGAACGCCCACACGATGCGAAACGCGAGCAGTCCGAGCACCGTGTAGCCGAGCGCGACGTGGACGTCGCGGAAGCGCTCCGACTCGGCGGTCACGAACGCTCCGGCGAACGAGATCGCCAGCAGCCAGTGAAACACCCGTACGGGCAGGTCCCAGACGAGGATGCGGATCTTTTCCAAGATGGCCTCACTCTATCGAATAATCGGAATCGCAAGTCGATCGGCGGTGCGCGCGGGTGGGATTCGTCAGCGGGGAATCCGCACGTCGTGCTCGCCGAAGCGGCCGCTCTCGGCACCCGGGTGGCAGGCGCCGCAATTGGCCGCGCTCTTCACTTTCGGACTGCGCCACTCCGCCGGCGCCACCTCGTCGTGCTCGCGCACGAACCATGGCGATTCGGTGATGCGCAGCAGCGGCGGCGCGGCCGGCGAACGGTCGCGGCCGGCATTCGCTTGCAGGAATGCGAGGATGGACGCGCCGGCCGCCGCGTCGACGCTCGCACTCGTCCCGAAATGCCGGTCGAGGTCGCTCATCAAGGCCCGCCACGACCGCGCAGGCAGCAGCCGAGGCGGGTAGGCGACGTGACAACTGCCGCACTCCGCCTGCCATGAGCGGCGAAGGGCCGTCCCGAGCCGCGAATCGGCCCCCGCGGGGGGCAGCGCCGCGGCGCCAGCCGCAAGCGTGGGGGGATCATCCAATGGGTCTGTCGCCTGCGTCGTCTTGCCTCCGCTGGCGCTCGCTTCGGCGGCGAGCCACGCGGATGCGCCGATCGCAGCGCCCAGCGCGATCGCGCGGAACGGAAAACGGCTTCGCGTACGAATCATCGCTGCTCCCGGCGGTCGAGTTGCATCAGGTACGCGAGCACGTCGCCCTTTTCCTGCGCCGTGCACGTGCGGCTCAGCACGTCGTTGCAGTTGCGCCTGAACCACTTCTCGGCCTGTTCGAGGCTCGTGAACCGCTCGGGATTGGCGGCGGGCGCGAGTGCGGTGATCGCCTTTCCGGTGCGGGCATGACGACCCGGGCCGGCGGGATCTTCGGTGTGGCACGACGCGCAACTCCACTCGCCGCCGTGCGTCGCGCGGAAAAAAGCCTTGCCGCGCTCCGCCGAGAAGCCCGCGAACTGCGGCGATGCCTGGCGGGCGGCGGCTTCGTAGGCGTTCGCGATGTCCGCGGGCGCTTGCGCGTGCGCGGCCGCGGCACCGAGCAGCGCGCAAGCGAGCGCGGCCGCCGGAACTCCGGGTACCTCGACCATCGAAACCTCCATCGTGTGATCCATGGAGGCGACGGTACGGTCGATTTCTTAGCTATTGCTTAACCGACTCGGCCGGACCGGCCGTCTCGTTCAGGCGCTGCGCGCGCTCGGCGCCGCGCTCGGCATGGCCGCCCGGATACTGGAACTGGAACGGTCATCGCTACGTCTGGTACCAGGGACGCCGCGTGCACGCGCACCACGGCCGTCACTGGGTCGAGCCGCGCTGGGTCGAGCGCGATCACCGATGGCGGATGGAGCGCGGTCACTGGGATCGCGACTGAGCGCCTGCGGCAGCTCGC
>DASURV010000068.1:0-13362 GCA_036375455.1 Casimicrobiaceae bacterium
GTCGGCCGCGAGCTCGCCGATGCAGTGGTAGTCGCGCGCGAAGCCGGTGGTGGAGATGTTGTCGATGCGCGACTCGATCCACTTCACCGGCACGCCGGTGACGATCGACGCGACGATCGCGGCGACGTAGCCCGGATAGACCGGCACCTTGTTGCCGAAGCCGCCGCCGATGTCGCCGCCGACGATGCGGATCTTGCTCTCGGGGATGCCCGACAGCATCGCAGCGACCGTGCGCACCAGGTGCGGCGCCTGCGACGTCATGTAGACGGTCAACTGGCCGCGCACCTTGTCGAACGACGCGACGCAGCCGCAGGTCTCGAGCGGGCACGGATGCACGCGCGGGTTGAGGATCTCCTCGCGCACGGTGACCGGCGCATGCCTGAAGACGGCCTCCGTCCCTTCCGCGTCGCCGGCCTCCCACGTGAAGATGTGGTTCGGATGGCTGCGCGGGCCGTGGCCGACGTTGTCCTTGTCCGCGATGTCCTCGCGGATGATCGGCGCGTCCTTTGCCATCGCCTGCTTCGGGTCGACGATCGCCGGCAGCTCCTCGTAATCGACCTCGACCGCGTCCGCGCCGTCGGCCGCCGCATAGCGATCCTGCGCGAGCACGAACGCGACCTCCTGGTACTGGAAGCAGACCTTCGCATCGGCGAGCACCGCCTGCACGTCGCCGCCGAGCGTGGGCATCCAGTGCAGCTTGACCGGCTTCAGGTCGTCGGCCGTGAGCACCGCGACGACGCCTGGCACCGCGAGCGCCCGGCTCTTGTCGATCGACCTGATGCGCGCGTGCGCATAGGGGCTGCGCACCATCGCGCCGAACAGCATGCCCGGCAGCTTGATGTCGTCGACGTAGCTGCCCTGGCCGCGGATGAAGCGGGCGTCCTCCTTGCGCAACTTCGAGGCGCCCAGGCCTTCGAGTTTCTCTTCGCGCTCGATTCTGTCGTCCGGCATGATCGTCACTCCGCTCGTTCAGGTCATTGGCGTCGCAGGGTCGCCCCAGGACGCGAATTCCGCCCCCGCGGGGGACGGCGCAAGCGGCGCAAGCCGCATGCGTGGGAGAAACATTCAGGCGGCGGCTTGCGCCGCAAGCTTCCTCGCGGCCGACTGCACGGCCTTCACGATGTTCTGGTAGCCGGTGCAGCGGCAGAGGTTTCCCGCCATCCAGTAGCGGATCTCCTCCTCGCTCGGGTTCGGGCTCTCCTTGAGCAAACGCCAGGCGCGCGTGATCATTCCCGGCGTGCAGAAGCCGCACTGCAGCGCATGCTCGACGTGGAACGCCTCCTGCAGCGCATGCAACTCGCCGCCCTGCGCGAAGCCCTCGATCGTCAGCACGTCGGCGCCCGCGCATTGCACGGTGAGCACCGTGCACGATTTCACCGACATGCCGTCGAGGTCGACCGTGCAGGCGCCGCAATGGCTCGTCTCGCAGCCGATGTGCGGTCCGGTGTGCGCGAGCTTCTCGCGCAGCGTGTGGATCAGCAGCTCGCGCGGCTCGACGACGACGTCGACCTCCTTGCCGTTCAGCTTGAACGACACCGCCTGCCTCTTCGCCATGCTTCGCTCCTCGTCGGGCTGCGCGCCCGTTGGGCCGCCTTCTTGCATCGCACTCGGGTGTTCGCCTCGGCCTGCCCCGCAGGTTGGAAACGCTTGCTTCGTGCGTCGCACTCAGGTGCTCGCGCCCGGGGAGGGCCCCGCGCGCTCACGCGCCTTCGCGAGCGCGCGGATCGTCATCTCGCCCGCCATCGCCGTCTTGTATTCCGCGTCGCCGCGCTGGTCCGGCACCGGCGCGCAGATGCTCATCGCGAGGCGCGCCGCCGCGCCGATCGCCGCGTCGTCGAGCCGCTTGCCGCGCAGCGCCGCTTCCGCCGCGGTGGCTTCGAGCGGCGTCGGTCCGACGTTGGTGAGCGCGATGCGAACGTCGTCGACGACGCCCGCCTTCATCCGCAGCAGCACCGCCGCGGCGGCGGTCGCGAAGTCGCCGGTCTTGCGCTTGAGCTTCGCGTAGCAATACCCGGTGCCCGGCGCCGGCGTGGGAATGCGGACCTGCGTCAGGATCTCGCCCGGCGCGAGCGCGGTGTCGTAGGTGCCGCGGAAGAAGCCCACGGCCGGGACGACGCGCTCGCCCGCCGTGCCGCGCAGCACGAGCGATGCGCCGAGCGCGAGCATCAGCGCCGGATGGTCGTTGCCGGGGTCGCCGTGCGCGATGTCGCCGCCGATCGTGCCCTTGTAGCGCACCTGCGGATCCGAGATCTGGCGGGCCCCCTCGACGAGCAGCGGGCACTTGGCCTGCAGCAGCTTCGACCAGACGATCTCGTTTTCCGTCGTCATCGCGCCGATGACGAGCGTCGCGCCGTCCTCGCGGATGCCCTTGAGCTCGGAGATCAGGCGCAGGTCGATCAGGTGCCGCGGCTCCGCGAAGCGCAGCTTCATCATCGGCAGCAGGCTGTGGCCGCCCGCGAGCAGCTTCGCCTCGTCGCCGAATTGCTGCAAGGCGCGCAACGCGTCGGGAAGCGTCGCCGGCGCGTGATACTCGAACTCGCGCGGAATCATCGGTGAATCCTCCTTGCGGTCCGGTCGATGCCGGACGGCGTGTTGTCGAGCTGCACGGGGAGCGCCTGGCCGGCGTCGATAGCGCGCCCGCGACCGGCGCGAGGCGATACGGCACGGCCGCGTGTTGCGCCGTATCGTCGTCCTGCACGAGCAGCGCGTCAAGCGGGATCACGCGCCCGACGCCGCGACAAGTCCCGGCATCGGCGCGCGCCCACGGGCGTCGATGACCCGCCCTCAGGGCCGCATCATCGCCTTTGGCTCTCCCGCGCCCGGACTCTCACGCCATCGCGCACGGCGTCCGGGGGAAAGACGATCACGCGCTCGCCGCGCTCAAGTCCCTCCTCGACCACCGCATCCTGGGCGTTGCGCGGGCCGAGCCGCAACACGCGCATCCGGGCGCGACCATCCGCCACGACGAACGCGGCCCAGCCGCCGTCATGCCGGAACAGCGCGCCGAGCGGCACCATCACCGCATCGCTGCGCTTCTCCACGACGATGCGCGCGTCGACGCGATGCGCGTCTCCGAGGTTCTGCCAGTCGAGAGGCGCGGCAAAGTCGATGACGACGTTCACGCGCTGCTCCTCGACGCCGAGCGCGGAAACCTTGGTGAACGCGGCGGGCTCGATGAGGCGCACGCGTCCCGTCAGCGACAAGGCGTTGCCGCCGTGATCGAGCTCCGCCTCGGCGCCCACGCGAATCGCGGCGGCATCCGCGGTCAGCACGTCGACGACGACCTCGAGATCGTGCGGGTCGCCGATCTCGATCAGGGGCGCACCCATCGGCACGGCGGCCTCGCTTTCCTGGATGACACGCAGCACCTGCCCGGCCACCGGCGAGCGAAGCTGCCAGCGCTGGCCGGCGCCGCCCACGCCCGAATCCTGTCGCCCTCGCGATTGCGCGGCGCGCGCCAGCGCCGCCTGATGTTTCGCCACCTCCTTCTCGAACTGCGCGAGCTTCAGCTCCTTCGCCTTCAATTCGACGCCGCGCTCGGCCCGCTCGAGCGTCTCCTTCGAGGTGAAGCCCTGCCCGGCGAGCTTCGCGGCGCGAGCGAGGTCCGCGTTCGCCTGCTCGATTGCCACGCGCGCGCGCTCCACGGCCGCACCCGCGCGCTCCTCCTCCGCCTCGGCCGCGCCGACGCGCTCGGCCAGCTCGCGCTCGGTCCTAACGTCGAACAGCCTCGGCGCCGAAGGCACGAGCGTCGCGAGCAGCGTCCCTTCTCCGACCGAAGCGCCCGGCTTGAGGTCCACGCGCAGGAGCTGCCCCGCCAATGGCGCCGATACAACGTAGCGCTCGCGCACGCGCGTCTTGCCGTCCTCGTCGATCGTCTTGCTGAACGCGCCGCGCGTCACGGTGGCGAGCTCGACGTCGACGGGACTCGGCAGGAACGCCCACACGAGCACGGCCGCGATCGCGAGCGCCGCGAGCGCCCATCCCGCCTTCCCGATCCAGCCCTTGCCCATCGCTCACTCTCTCGTCTTGAGCACGCCGACCAGGTCCAGTCGATCGATGCGCCGGCGCACGATCAGCGCGCTCGCGACGCCGGCGCCGATGATCACCAGCGCGGCAAACGCATACGTGCGCGGTGCGACGACGATCGGGATCGCGAGCATGTCGTGCGCGCTCATGGCGATGATCGCCCATGCGAGGAGGTAGCCCAGCACGCAGCCGAGCGGGATCGCCGCCAGAAGCTCCAGCGCCAGCTCGCCGAGCAGGAACGTGGAAACCTCGCCGCGCGTGAAGCCCAGCACCCGCAGGCTCGCGAGCTCCCAGGAGCGCTCCTGCAGCGCGATGCGCGCGTTGTTGTACACGACGCCGATCGCGATGACCGCGGCGAACGCGGAGAGAATCGTCGTGAAGAACAGCACGTTGCGCGCCGATGTCTCCCGGAAGTTGGTCAGCATGGCGCTCTTGCTCGCGGCGATCGCCACGCGCGGAAGCGACTTCAGGTGCCGGAAGAAAGCTTCGTCGTGCGCCGCGTCGAGCCGCACCGAGAACGAGGACGCCATCGAACCCTCGCCCATCAGGCGATTCAACGCGTCGAGATCCATGTAGGCGGACAGTCCGAACAGGTCGCGCACGGTTCCCATGACCGGCACGAGGCGCTTGTTGCGCTCTCCCGCGAGCGTCTCGACCCAGATGCCGTCCCCGGGGCGAACCCCGAGCCGCTCCGCGAGCCGATCGGTGAGCAGGATCCCGTCCGAGGGGATGGCAACGCGATGCAGCGACGCATCGAGCAGCCGCCGCAGCTCGCCCCGCGCCGCGATGCCCTGGATCGCCGTGCGGTAGAAGCGGTGTCCGGCGACGAGCCGTGCCGGGACGTCGCGCGAGCCCTCGCTCATCACCACCCCCGGCATGCCGGCCATCTCGCGCTCCGCCCGCGGGCCCTGGGCCTCGACGAGCACGACGTCCGCATCGCCTCGCTGCGCGGCCTCGAACTGCGTGCTCACCATGTAGTCGAGCGCGTCGCGCCAGAACACGCCGCTCACGATGATCGCCATCGCCGATGCGATGCCGGCCGTCGTGATCACCGCGCGCCACGGCCGCCGCTCCATCGTGCGGATCGTCATCCGCATCGCGGGAGTGAGCAGCCGACCCCAGCCGAGCCGCTCCATCAGCGTGCGGCGGTAGATTCCAGGAGCGGGCGGACGTATGGCCTCGGCGGGCGCCAGCTTCACGGCGTTGCGCACCGCGCCCATCGCCCCCGCGACGGCGGCGACGAGCGTGACCGCCGTCGCGCCGAGCGCGATCCCCAGCGGCATGACGAAGCGGTAGCTCGGGAAATGGAAGAAGCGCGCGTACAGGCCGGTCACCGCCTCGCCGAACCACGCGCCGACAGCGATGCCGACGAGCGTGCCGATCGCCACGACGACGACGACCTGCAGCAGGTAATGCGCGGCGACCGCGCGGTTGCCGTAGCCAAGCGCCTTCAGTGCCGCGATCTGCTCGCGCTGCGTCGCGACCTGGCGATTCAGCACGACGTTGAGGAGGAACGCGGCGACGCCGAGAAAGATCGAGGGAATCAGCGTTCCGGTGACGCGCCACTGGGCGATCTCCTGGCTCAGCATCCGGTGCGAAAGCTGTTCCTCGCGCCCATAGGCTCCCGCGCTGCCATAGGGCTCGAGCAGGCGATCGAGCGCCGCGACGACGCCGCGCTCGGAAGCCCCGTGGTCGAGGCGCACCGCGACGTGGTTGAACGCACCCTCCATGTTGTACGCGGCCGCTAGGCGCGGCCGGGCGATCCAGAACACGCCGAAGCTGCGGTCGTCCGGAAACGCGCCGCCGCGGCTCGCATAGATGTAGTCGGGCGAGAGTCCGACGCCCACGATCGACAACGTTTCCTTCTTGCCGTTGATGAGCGCGCCGACGCTCTGGCCCGGTTGCAGCCGGCGCACCGTCGCGAAACCCTCCGACACGACGACCTCGGTCGCCTGGGACCGGGCTTCGGGCATGCGGCCGCGCCGGATGACGAGCCGGTCGAGGCGCTGCGGCCGCAATTCGTCGAGGCCGATCATCCGCCCCACGACCGGCTCGGCGACGCCGGGGACGTCCAGCGTGACGTCGAACACGATCGTCGTCTCGGCGTCTTCGACCCCAGGAATCGCCAGGATGTGGCGCTCGATCTCGCGCGGCGCACGCTTGATTTCCGCGAACACGTCGCCGAAAGCCGCCGCCTCGTAAAACGACTCGCGCGCGTCGACGAGCGACTGGTACGTCGCGAAGCAGCCCGCGAAGCCCGACAGCGCGCTCGCGACGACCAGCGCGACGGTAACGACCTGGCTTCGGAGCCGCCACAGGTCGCGCAGCAGCTTGCGGTGGATCGCCTTCACCAGGACAGCTCCGACGGCGCCTGCTTATGCGCGTTCGCCTCGACGCCGGTGATGCGCCCGTCGGCGAGGTACAGCACGCGGTCGGCCATGCCGGAAATCGCGGCGTTGTGGGTGATCACGATCGCCGTCGTTCCGAGCTCGACGTTGATTCTCGCGATGACCTCGAGAATCACCTTCCCCGTCGGGTAGTCGAGCGCTCCGGTGGGCTCGTCGCAGAGCAGCACGTCGGGTCGCTTGGCGATCGCGCGGGCGATCGCGACGCGTTGCTGCTCGCCGCCGGAGAGCTGCGACGGAAAGTGGGTGGCCCGGGGCACGAGCCCGACGAGGTCGATCGCCTCGTCGACGTCCATCGGGCGGGGTGCGATGTCGGTGACCAATGCGACGTTCTCGCGAACGGTCAGGCTCGGAATCAGGTTGTAGAACTGGAACACGAAGCCGACGTGGTCGCGGCGATAGCGCGTCAGCATGTCGTCGTCGGCGACGGCGAGGTCGTGGTCGCGCCACGATGCCGTGCCGCTCGTCGGCCGGTCGAGGCCCCCGAGAATATTGAGCAGCGTCGACTTGCCGCTGCCCGAGGGACCGAGCAGGACGACGAACTCGCCCTCGAAGATCTCGAGGTCGACGTCGCGCAGCGCACGCACCTCGACCTCGCCCATCCGATAGGTCTTGCAGAGACTGCGAGCGACGAATACGGCGCGTCGGGTTGGCACCGAGTTCACGTCGAGCCGCGGGCGGGTTCGCACCTCGTTCGCATCGAGCAGCCGCGCGTCCGCGGCGGAGCCCGCGGTCGGCGTCCGGGGCGAGTGAGATCTGCCGGCCGTCGCGAGCGGGCGTCGAGTTGCAATGATGCGGTCGCTCCCGCAATCCGGGGTTGACGCGCGTCAAGGGGGCGATCCGGTCGGACCGCTTCAGAGCTCGATCGTCTCGCCGCGATACGCCCACGCCCTGGCCGCGGCCTCGGTGCGCGTGCGCACCCCGAGCTTGCGGAACAGCGCCTCGACGTGGAACTTCACCGTGTGGAGCGAGATGTCGAGCCGCTGCGCGATCGCCTTGTTCGGAAGCCCCGCGACGATCGCGTCCAGCACTTCGATCTCCCGCGCAGTGAGCAGGGTGGCGAGCCGGGACTCCTGCAGCGTGCCGAAGCCGCCGGGTGCCGCCGACGGCGCACGCACGATCAGGCCGCTCGCGACCGCGCGCACCGCGGCGTCGATCTGGCTCGCATCGGCATCGCTCGAAAGCACGCCGGCGTGCTCGGTGTCCATGCCGCCCAGCGTGACGACCGCACGCGCGTCGAGTCCCGGAGCATCGCCATCGGCAAGCACGACGTCCGCGAGGTCGACGGCATCGACGACGTCGTGGCCGGCGTCGAGCATGATCGCGCGCAGACGCGCCTCGCGGGCGGGATCCGGCGCGCGGATCGCCACCCGCAAACGTTGCTCCGGCTTCGGCCGCGCGGCGCCGTCGATCATGCGGCCGGTCTCGCCTCGATCGTGGCTTTCAGCGACAGGATCGTGCCGCCGCGGATGACCCGCAGGTCGGCCTCGCGCCCGATGCTTTCCGCACCGAGGTGGGTCGCGACCCCGCGGAGCCTGCGCGCCGGCGTTCCGTTGACGGTGACGACGATGTCGCCCGCCACGATGCCCGCCTTGGCCGCGGGGCTCGCGTCGGCGATCGACATCACCATCAGTCCGCTCGCCTGGCCCGCCTGCGATTGCAGCGCGTCGGGCACAGCGACCGGCTGTAGCGCGACCCCCAGCCACCCGCGCGAGACGCGCCCCTCCTTCAGCAGCATCGGGACGATGCGCTCGAGCGTCGCCACCGGGATGACGAGCACCTGCGCCGCGGGCCCGAGCGTCGTCATGCCGAGGCAGGCCCCGGCGGCGTCGAGCACCGGACCGCCTTCCTCGCTGCGCGCGATGCGCATGTCGAGCGCGATGCGCGCATCGATGCGGCCGCCGGCATGGCTGTGCCATGGCGGGCCGACGAAATTGACCACGCCCACCCGCACGGTGACCTCCGCGGCTTCATCCGCGCCGAACGCGAGCGCCAACGTGCCTGCCGGCGCGTTGCCCGCGATCCGCGGAGCAAGCGGGACGGGCTCCGGAAGCTGCAGGAGGGCCACGTTGGTGCCCCGGTCGCGGCCCACGACGTTCGCGGCGATCGGCGCGCGGCCGGCGATCGCAACTTCGAACGCTTCGCGCCGCGGCAGCGATTGCTCCGACGCGACGACGAGGTCGGGCTGCCACAGCATGCCGGTCCGATGCCGCTCTTCCGCGATCCGGATCGCGGCGACGGCGCCGCGCATCGAGGCCGCCCGCTCGGCGATGGCGGTCGACAGCTGCCACAGAGGGTCGGTCGGATCGATCATGAGATTTCTCCCCGCACGAGACGATGCGGGAACGATAGGCGATCGATCCCCTCCTGCCTACCGGCCGGACGGCCGGGCCCGACGCTCATTTCGCATCCGACCAGCGGGCACGAATGCGCGCCGCGATATCGACCGGCACGGACGGCTCGCCCGGCGCTGGCGGCGCGCCCTCGGCGAGTTGCGCGAGCGGCACGGCACAGGCGTCGAACAGTCCCGCGAGCGCATCGGGAATGAAGCGGCTTCGCAGCGCGAATACATGGCGGTCTCCGTACGCGCTTTGCTGGCGCACGAAGAAGCTTTGCGGCGTCACCAGGTCCAGCTCCTCCTTCGCCCGCGTCATCGCGACGTACAGCAAGCGCCGCTCTTCCTCGATCTCCTCGCCGCTCCCGGTGGCCATGTCCGACGGGATGCAGCCGTCGACGACATTCAGCACGTGCACGGCCTTCCACTCCTGGCCCTTGGCGGAGTGGATCGTCGAGAGGATCAGGTAATCGTCGTCGCGTCCGGGCGGACCTGCGAGATCGCTCGTGGCCTCCGGCGGGTCGAGCGTCAACTCGGTCAGGAAGCGCTCGCGCGACGGATACGTCGACGCGATCTCACGCAGTTGCGCGAGATCGCCGCGGCGCACGAACGCGTCGTCGAAGATGCGCACGAGGTGCGGCTCGTACCAGCGCGTCACCGCCTCGACCTCCGCCGGCCAGCCGGGCGCTTGCGCGCGCAGCGCGCGAACAGCCGCGACGAAGGCACGCCAATCCACCGCGAGCGACGGCGAAGGCGTGAACGACTCCAGCGCCGGCATCGGATCCGCAACCGTCGCGAATGCGCCGAGCAGCCGGTAAGCGGTGGCCGGTCCGACGCCGGGCAGCAGCCGCAGCGCACGAAACCCCGCCATCCGGTTGCGCGGATTGTCCGCGAAGCGGAGCACGGACAGGACATCCTTGACGTGGGCGGCCTCCAGGAACTTCAGTCCACCGTACTTGACGAACGGGATGCCGCGCCGCGCGAGCTCGAGCTCGAGTTGCGCGCTGTGGCTCGAGCTGCGGAACAGCACCGCCTGCGACTTCAGGGCCATGCCGCGCTCGCGCCGCTCGAGCACGCGATCGGCGACGTAGCTCGCCTGGCCGGCCTCGTCGCGCGTCGCGACGAGCCTCGGCTTGCGGCCCGACACGCGATCCGTCCAGAGATTCTTGGTGAAGCGCTCCGGCGCGAGGCCGATCACCGCATTGGAAGCGTCGAGAATCGGCTGCGTCGAGCGATAGTTGCGCTCGAGCGTCACCACGCGCGCCACCGGTTCGAAATGCCGCGGAAAATCGAGGATGTTGCGCACCGTCGCCGCGCGGAACGAGTAGATCGACTGCGCGTCGTCGCCGACGACGGTGACGCCCCTGCCGTCGGGCTTCAGCGCCAGCAGGATCGACGCCTGGAGCCGGTTGGTGTCCTGATACTCGTCGACCAGGACGTGATCGAAACGGCCGGCGATCTCCCGCGCGAGCGCGGGCTCGGCCAGCATGTGCGACCAGTACAGCAGCAGGTCGTCGTAATCGAGCACGTTCTGCGCCTGCTTGGCGGCGACGTAGCGTTCGAACAGTCGCGCGAGCTCCGCCACCCATTGCGCGCACCACGGATACGCGCGCTCGACCGCGTCGGCGAGCGCCGCCTCGGCGTTGACGGCGCGCGAATAGATCGCGAGGCAGGCGACCTTGGATGGAAAGCGGCGCTTCGTCGCCGACAGCCCGAGCTCGTGCCGCACGAGATCGAGCAGGTCCTCGGCATCGGCACGATCGAGGATCGTGAAGGAATCGTCGAGGCCGATTCGCGACGCGTACTGGCGCAGCAGCCGCGCGCCGACGCCATGAAACGTTCCCGCCCAGGCGAGGGACGGCGGTTGCCGCCTCGGCGCGACGTCGAGCACGCGCTGCAGGAATTGCCCTGCGCGTCGTTCGAGCTCTTGCGCGGCACGGCGCGAGAACGTCAGCAGCATCATCCTCTGCGGATCCGCGCCATTGGCGATCAGGTGCGCCGCCCGGCAGGCGAGCGTGCTGGTCTTGCCGGACCCCGCACCGGCGATGATCAGCAGCGGTCCCGAGCCCTGGGTCCCGCCGGCTTCGATGCCGTGCTCGACCGCGAGACGCTGCGTCGAATTCAGTGCGGCGAGATAGTGCGGCCCTTCGCCCGCTCCTGCGGCGGATGATGCCGCGACCGCAGTGGGCGTAGCGAGCGAAGGCTCCGGCATGGATGCGGCGGCTGCGGAATCGGGGCGCGGCGAAAGGGATCGCCCGGCATCGAACGATCGTTCCGGGCGAGAATATCACGCGGCGCGCCAGCGCACGTGCGGTCAACGGCGCGCGAGAAACGCTCGGCGCATCAGCTTCCGGGGACGCAGCCGATCACGCCGCCGGGTCGATGGCCGCGCAAATGACCCGTGGCTCCCGCGGACGCGCCGTGGCGTGATCGCTAGGTCACATCCGCGGCGGCGGCGTGTTCGGCGGTGGGTAGCTCTCGGGCGCGGCTTCGGGTGGTGGATAGCCGGCAGGAGGATTCTCGGAGGGCGCCGGCACAGGCGCCGCATAGCGCGCGGGCGGATAGCCCCGCGCCGATCCGTAGTAGTAGCTGCGGGCCGGCACCTTGTTGCCGCGCGCGTACATGCATTGCACGTACGCCGCGTCGTATTGCCGCTGCAATGCGTAGGACGAGTAGCCCAGCATGTCGGCACCTGCGAGGCTGCCGAACAGAAGTCCGGTGCCGGCGCCGATCGCCGCGCCGGGCCCCGCATTCCCCGACGCCGAGCCGATGATCGCTCCGGCGGCCGCGCCGAGCGCGGTCCCGGCGGCGGCCGTGCCCGCGGCGTTGTTCGACGCGGCCTGCGTCGGCCCGACGACGATCGACTGCGCATAGCCGCGGCAATAGTCGTCGTCGGCGCGAAACTGGTCCAGCCCCTTCGCCGAGCCCGGCAACGCCATCACCATCGGCGCCGTCGGAATCGTGACGCAACCGGTCAGCAGCACGGCCGCTCCGAACGAAGTCGCAAGCAGGCGTCGGCTCATTTTGCAGTCCCCCCGATCTTCGGCAACGCCGAGGGTGCGGGAGCGCTCGACGCCCCCGGCACGTTCTGCGGCGTGACCTTCATCCACGGCTTCGAGCAGTTCTGCACGTACGGGTAATAGCCGGCGGGATCGGTGCAGTAATACCAGTACGTCGTGGCAGCCGGCTCCGGCGTCTGCTCGATGTAGACCGGTGGCTCGGACGGCACGTACACCGGATAGGGATCGGAATAACCGTAGTAGTAGGGATAGGCATAAGGATAGCCATACGCGTACGGCCATCCCCAGTACGGACCGAAATAGAAGCCGACACTCGGTCCATACCATCCGCCGTGCCAGCCGCTGCCGTGCCAGCCGCCGCCGTGCCAGTTACCGCCGCCGTGCCAGTTACCGCCGCCGCCGTGCCAGTTACCGCCGCCGTGCCCGCCACCCCCACGAGTCTGCGCGAGCGTTGCGCCGCTCGACAGGACGAGCGCCGCAATGGCGGCCCAGAGCAGGATCCGCCGCTTCATGAAGCCCTCCCGACCATCCGATCCACGGAAGACTCGCGAAAAAGACGTAACACACGCCCTCCACTGATAATTCACATTAGCGCTTTGCCGTCCTCCGCGGTTGACGCGAATCAAGCAACCTGCGCAAAACCGAGCCCTTCGACGGCGCCGGAAGCGGCCCGGCCGCTCCGCGCACGCTCGACGTCGCCATTGCGAAGGAGTGCGTCTGCCCGCGCGAGTTCCCGCGCGTGATCGAGCGGTGCAGCGGTCGGCGCCGATTGCGCCGAAATGTAACGAACTGTTACCGGTCGTCCGTTCGCATCAGGTCGCGAACGACGCGAGCATCGCGACCACCGCGAGCGTCATCAGCCCCGTCGCGATCCAGCCGAGCCGCTGCAATCGCGGCGTGATCGTGAATGCGCCCATGATGTCGGGCCGCACGGCCATGCGCATCATCACCGCCATGATCGGCACGGCGATGATGCCGTTCAGGACCGCCGACCAGAGCAGCGCCTTGATCGGATCGATCGGCGTGAAGTCGATGCCGGCCCCGAGCAGAGTGGCGAGCGCGATGATGCCGTAGAAGCCCTTCGCTTCCGTCGGTTGCAGCGCGTGTCCGATCGGCCACTGCATCGCCTCGGCGACCGCGTAGGCGGCCGAGCCCGCGAGCACCGGAATCGCGAGCAACCCCGTGCCGATGATCCCCGCGGCGAACAGCGTGAATGCGAAATCGCCGGCGATCGGGCGCAGCGCCTGTGCCGCCTGCGCGGACGTCTGGATGTCCGTGATGCCCGCATCGTGCAGCGTGACGGCGGTCGTCAGCATGATCGCGAACGCGATCGCGTTCGAGAATGCCATCCCGAACCACGTGTCGATCCTGATGCGGCGCAGATGCGCACGGGCACCCAGCGACGAATCGCGCAGCGGCTCGTCGCCGTGCGTGGCGCGCTGCTCCTCCACTTCCTGCGATGCCTGCCAGAAGAACAGGTACGGGCTGATCGTCGTGCCGAGCACGCCGACGAGCAGCAGCAGGTATTCGCGCGTCAGCTCCACCGGCGGGATCAGCGTCGCGGCGACGAGCTGAG
>DASURV010000069.1:0-15714 GCA_036375455.1 Casimicrobiaceae bacterium
CGCGCCGCGCAACCGCGCGGCTTCGCCGGCAGCCGCCGCGGCGCCGAGCCGCTGCTCGCGCGCCGCAATCGCCATCGCGTTCGCAGTCATCCGTGCGAGATAGCGCCGCTCCTGCGGCAACTCGGGAAGCAGACCGGAGAGGAGCGCCTCGCGCGCCGTTGCGAGCAGGTCGGCTGCATCGGCAATGTCGCCGGGTGGTGGTGTGTCCTCCGCGCCGGCCCCGCTCGCGGGTGCCGGACTCGGGTTTGCGGCGCTCGCCGCTGCGCCGTCCCCGTCGGGGTCGCTGCCTTCGACTCGCCCAATGAGCCGCAACACTTCGTATTCGAGCTCGCAGACGATGTGGCCGGTCAGTGCGAGCTCGAGCGAGCGTTCGCCGCCCGCGCGGTGCCGCCGCGCCTGCTGGAGCGCGATGACCGCCCAGCGCAGGTGTGCCATCACCTGCCAGTAGTCGAGATCGCGGCGCGAGATCGGGCGCCCCGACACGGCGTGGTAACCGTCCAGGAACGGCTCGACGGAGGTGATGCCTCCCCCCTCGCGGTCCACGCCGGCGGATCGCCAGCAGCGCGCGGTGAACCAGCCGAGATCCTGGCGCGGATCGCCCCAGCCGGCGAATTCCCAGTCGAGCACGCCGGTGACCCGGCCGTTGTCGACCAGATAGTTCCCGGTGCGATAGTCCCGATGCGTGAGCGTGACGTCGAACGTCGACGGCGCGTGGCGCTCGCACCAGCGCAGCCCGAATTCCAGCGCCGGGTACGTGTCCCCCATCCGGTCGAGATACGTGCGCTGCGCGGCGATCGAGTCGAGCGCCGGGTGGGCGGGCGGGGGAGGAATCGCATCGAGGTCCGGGCGCGGCGGCCGGATCGCGTGGATGCGCGCGAGATTCGCGCCGAGGAAACGCACGAGCGCGTCGGGATCCGGAACGAGGTCGGGCTCGCGCGTGAGCCGGTGCGCCTGCGCGATGCCGGGAAGGCGCTCCATGACGAAGAACTCGCGACCGATCACGCCGCCGTCGCGACAGAAGAACAGTGGCCGTGGCGCAAGAACGCCGGCGGCGTGCGCGACCCGCAGGACCCCGAATTCCTGCGCGCGCGTCAGGCTCGTCGCGACCCGCGTCGGCGCGTCGGTGCGCAGCACCCAGGCGTGCGTCCCTTGCCACGGTCCGCCGGCGATGTCGACGTCGAGCGCCCAGTTGTCCTGGATCGCGCCGCCCGCCAGCCGCTCGAAGCGCGCGATGCGCACGTCTTTCGCCCGCGCCTCGCCCCGCAGCCAGCGGGCGATCGCAGCGCTCGCGGGCGCCGGTGTCCCTTCCCGCGGCGACGACGCTTCCCGCGGTTGTTGCCTCATCGCGTGTCGCCGCCGCGGCGCTCGCCGCGGAGGATTCGCCGCGCGATGCTGTAGCGATGCACTTCGGAGGGTCCGTCGTAGATGCGGAATGCGCGCAGGTCCGCGAAGATGCGCGCGACGACGGTTTCGCCGGTGACTCCCTGGCCGCCGAGGACCTGCACGCTGCGATCGGCGACCCGCCACGCGGCCTCCGACACGATCACCTTCGCGCGGCTCGATTCGTGCAGCGCGAGCTCGCCGCGGTCGAGCAGCCACGCGCAATGCCAGATCGCGAGCCTGGCGACGTGCATGTCCATCTCGTTGTCGGCGAGCATGAAGCCGACCCCTTCGTGCTCGCCGATGCGCCTGCCGAACGCCTCGCGCTTGCGCGCGTATTGGACGGCCACGTCGTGCGCGCGCCGCACCGCGCCGAGCCAGCGCATGCAATGCGTGAGCCGCGCCGGCGAGAGCCGCACCTGCGCGTACTTGAAGCCCTTGCCGACCTCGCCGAGCACGGCGTCGGCCGGCACCCGCAGGCCGTCGAAGCGCACGACGCCGTGCCCGCCCGGGAAGCATTCGTCGAGGCTCGTCATCGAGCGCTCGAGCGCGATCCCCGGAGCGTTCATGTCGGAGAGGAACATCGTGGCGCCCGCATCCTCGACCTTCGCCATGATGATCGCGAACGCCGCGCCTTCCGCGCCGGTGATGAACCACTTGGCGCCGTCGATGATGAAATCGCCGCCGTCGCGGGTGGCCGCCGCGATCAGCATCGACGGGTCGGATCCGGACCCCGGAGGCGGCTCGGTCATGCAGAAGCAGGATCGGATCGTGCCGGCCGCGAGCGGGCGCAGCCAGCGCTCCTTCTGCTCGCGCGTGGCGACGGCCTCGAGCAGGTGCATGTTGCCTTCGTCGGGCGCGAACACGTTGAGCGCGACCGGCCCGAGCGGCGAATACCCAGCCTCCTCGAACGCGATCGCGCGCCCGACGTGCGAGAGCGCGAGCCCGCCGTACTCGCGCGCGACGTGCGGCGCGAGCAGGCCCGCCGCGCGCGCCTTGCCGATCAGCTCGCGGCGCAGCTCCTCGGTCGGCCCGTGGCGGGTGCGCCGCGGGTCGGCTTCGAGCGGGATGATCTCCTCGGCGATGAACGCGCGAATGCGCGCCTGCAGCGCCTGCAATTCCGGGGGAACGTCGAAATCGATCGCCATCAGATGTCGAAGAAGACGGTTTCGTCCGGGCCCTGGATGCGGATGTCGAAGCGATAGACGGTCGCGCCGGAGCGCGTCTCGCGCTGCCCGATCAGCGTGTTGCGGCGCACTTCCCATTCGATCAGGTTCAGCACCGGGTCCTTCGCGTTGGCGTCGGCCTCGTCGGAAAAGTACATCCGCGTGTTGAGCCCGATGTTGATGCCGCGCGCGACGATCCACAGGTTGACGTGGGGCGCCATCATCCGCCCGCCCCGGCCCTCGACCGGGCCCGGCTTCACCGTGTCGAACCACCAGGTGCCGGTCGCGAAATCCGAGCATGCGCGTCCCCAGCCGCGAAAGCTCTCGTCGACCGGCTTGTCCTGGCGGTCGGACGGATGACGGTACTTCCCGGCCGCGTTCGCCTGCCACAGCTCGAGCAGCACATCGCGCAGCGGCGTCCCCGAGCCGTCGATCACGCGCCCCTCGATGCGGATGCGCTCGCCGTTGGTGACCGATCCGACGAGCACGTTCGAGAAGTTCTTCTCGAAGATGTCGAAGCCGGCCGCGTGCGGCGCGAGGCCGATGTGCACGTACGGACCCGCCGTCTGCGATGCCGTTTCCTTCAGATACGACGGCTGATTGATCATGGCGTCACTCCGATTGCATCGGCGGTTGACCTTGAATGCGGCTCTCGAACCAGGTGGCGCGCGCGCCGCGCAGCACGATGTCGAAGCGGTACGCGAGACTGTCCAGCGGAACGCCGGCGCCGCGGTCGAGCTGCGCGACGAGCTGCCGCACCGCGGCCTCGCTCGGGATCGTGCGCACGATCGGGCACTGCGCAATCAGCGGATCGCCCTCGAAGTACATCTGCGTGATCAGCCGTTGCGCCCAGCCGCTTCCGGAGATCGAGTAATGGATGTGCGAGGGACGCCAGTCGCTGACGCTGTTGCGCCACGGGTAGGGGCCGGGCTTGACGGTGCGATAGACGTAGTGTCCGTCGCGGTCCGACAGCGCGCGGCCGCAGCCGCCGAAGTTGGGATCGACCGGCGCGATGTACGTGTCGTTGCGGTGCCGGTAGCGCCCGCCCGCATTCGCCTGCCAGACCTCGACGAGCGCATTTCGCACCGGACGCTCGAATTCGTCGAGCACGTAGCCGTGAACGATGATGCGCTCGCCGACGGGCAGTCCGCCGTGCGCATAGTTGCGGATCAGGTCGTTGTCGAGCGGACCGAGCTCGTCGCCGGAAAACACCGGTCCGGTGATCTCGGACAGCGAGTTCTGCAGCGAGATCAGCGAATTGCGCGGCGAGCGCAGCACGCTGGTCTTGTACCCGGGGGCGTACGCCGGCGGATGCGCGCTGCGGTCGCGCGCGTTGAACTCGCTCACGGGGCGTTCTTCGTCCATGGTGTCTCCGTCGGTGCGTCGGGTCGATGGCGCCGTCAGCGTTCGGCGCCGCGGGGTGCGTGCACGATGGGCCGAGGTCGATCGCCGCGCTCCGCCGCGTCGCGCAGCCGCTCGCGCAGCTCCTTCTTCTGGATCTTCCCCGTGGACGTCTTCGGCAGCGCGCCGAAGATCACGCGCCTCGGGACCTTGAACCGGGCGAGCCGCTCGTGCGCGTGCTCGATCAGGTCGATGTCGGTGGCGGTGGCGCCGTCCTTCAGCGTGACGAACGCAACCGGGACCTCGCCCCATCGCGGGTCGGGCGCGGCGACGACCGCCACCTCCAGCACGGCCTCGTGCGTCGTCAGCGCCTGCTCGACCTCGATCGACGAGATGTTCTCGCCGCCCGAGATGATGATGTCCTTGGCGCGGTCGCGCAGCTCCACGTAGCCGTCCGCGTGCATCACGCCGAGGTCGCCGGTGCGAAACCAGCCGTCGGGGCAGGCCTTGCGCGTGGCCTCCTCGTCGCGGTAGTAGCCGAGCATCACGTTGTTGCCGCGGATGGCGATCTCGCCCATCGTCGTCGCGTCCGCCGGCACGTCGTGGCCGCCGCCGTCGACGACGCGGATCGGCTGCCCGATGACGTTCGCCACACCCTGGCGCGCCTTGAGGCGGGCCTGCTCGGCCGGCGGCCTGCGATTCCAGTCGCCGCGCCACTCGCAGATTCCCGCCGGCCCGTACGTCTCGGTGAGGCCGTACAGGTGCGTGATCTCCATCCCGAGATGCGCGAGGCGCTCGAGCAGCGCGGGCGTGGGCGGGGCACCGCCGGTCGCGATCCGCACCGGCCGCGACAGCCTCGCGGCATCGGCGTGCCACATCGTCATCGTGAGCACGGTGGGCGCCGCGCAGAAATGCGTGACGCCGGATTCGCGGATGTGGCGCCAGATCGCGCCGGCGTCGAGCCTGGGCAGGCACAGATGGACGCCGCCCATCGCCGTGATGCCCCACGGGAAGCACCAGCCGTTGCAATGGAACATCGGCAGCGTCCACAGGTAGACGGTGTCGCTGGTGATCCCCATGTGCGCGGCCATCGCGAGCGCCTGCAGATAGGCGCCGCGGTGGTGATACATGACGCCCTTGGGACGCGCCGTCGTTCCGCTCGTATAGTTGATGGCCAGAAGCGCGCGCTCGTCGGTCACCGGCTGCTCGCAGGGAGCGGCGGCGTCGATCAGCCGCTCGAGCGCGTCGTCTTCGCCGCCGGCCCGGAGCAGCGCGACTCCCGGTCCTGCCTCCGCCGCGGCCTGCTTCGCCACCGCGGCGAACCCGTCGCCGTGGATGAGGAGCGCGGCCCCCGAGTGGCGAAGGATGTAGGCCACGTCGGCGGCCGTGATGCGCGTGTTGAGCGCGACGAGGACCGCGCCCGCGAACGGAACGGCATAATGCGCCGCGAGCATCACGTGCGAATTGCCCGCCAGCACCGCGACCCGGTCGCCGGAGCCGATGCCCATGGCGCGCAGCGCGCCGGCAAACCGCAGGCAGCGGTCGAGGAATGCGGCGTAGGTGAACGTCGTGGCGCCGTCGACGACGCCGACCCGGTCGGCGAAGACGTGCGCCGCGCGGTGCAGGTACGCCGTCGGCGTCAGTGGCTCGTGGTTGAACTCGGGGTGCATCGCGCGTCCGCGGGCGCCGGGCGTGCGCCGCTCCGAAAGATGGAATAATGAAGTCAGCCAATCATAGACAGGCGGGACCTGCTGTCAACCCGACCGGCCGAGCACGATGAAACGAAGCCTCGATCGATGATCAGCGGGAAGACGACGATCATCGCGCATCTGGGGTATCCGACGGAAGCCTTCAAGGCGCCGATGATCTACAACCCGTACTTCGACCACGCCGGGATCGATGCGGTCGTCATTCCGATGGGCGTCAGGCCCGACGACTACGCCGCATTCCTGCGGCCGCTGTTCCGGTTGACCAACCTCCGGGGCGCGCTGGTCACGATGCCGCACAAGGTGGCGACGGTCGCGCTGGTCGACGCGGTGACGCCGACGGCGCGCATCGCCGGATCCTGCAATGCGATCCTCAAGCGCGCGGATGGCTCGCTGCTCGGCGACATGTTCGATGGCGCGGGCTTCGTCCGCGGCGTCGAGCGCAGGGGACGGGCGCTCGCGGGTGCGCGCGCGCTGGTGGTCGGGGCCGGCGGCGTGGGCTCGGCGATCGCCGCGTCGCTCGCCGCCGCCGGCGTGGCGGTGCTCGGTCTCTTCGACGCGCATCCGGCAGCGGCCGACGCCCTCGGCGCGCGGCTGCGCGAGCACTATCCGCGATTGGCGGTGCATACGGGGTCCAGGGATCCTGCGGACTACGACGTCGTCGTCAATGCCACGCCGCTCGGCATGAAAGACGGCGATCCGCTGCCGGTCGACGTCGCGCGGATCGCGCCGGGGACCTTCGTCGGCGAGGTCGTCATGAAGCAGGAGTTCACGCCGTTCCTGCGCGCGGCGCTGGACCGAGGCTGCCCGGTGCAGGTCGGCACCGACATGCTCTACGAGATGATTCCCGCGTACCTCGAGTTCTTCGGCTTCGCGACGACGACTCCCGAGAGGCTGCGCGCGCTGTCGCGGCTCGAGTACCGAGGAACGCCATGAAGAAGATCCTGATCCTGAACGGCCCGAACCTGAACCTGCTGGGGACGCGCGAGCCCGCGGTCTACGGTGCCGGGACGCTCGCCGACGTCGAGCGGCTGTGCCGCGACGAGGCCGGAAAGCTCGGCGTCGCGGTCGACTGCCGGCAGTCGAACCACGAAGGCGAGCTGATCGACTGGATCCAGGAGGCGGGACGCGAGATCGCCGCGGGCAACATGATCGGCGTCGTGCTCAACGCCGGCGCGTACACGCACACGTCGATTGCGCTGCACGACGCGATCAAGGGCGCGAATGCCGCGGTGATCGAGCTGCACATCTCGAACGTCCACGCGCGCGAGCCGTTCCGCCACCATTCGTACATCTCCCCGGCGGCGCGCGGGATCGTCGTCGGCTTCGGCGTGCAGGGCTACGCGATCGCGATCGGAGCGCTCGTCCGGCTCGACGCTGGCCACTGATGGTCCTGCTCGCTTGCGCCCGGGGCAGGGGCCCCCACTCGCCGTGGAGCAATGCCGCGACGCTGCACGCGCAGCTTGACCTCGATCAATGAGGCGGCCGATGTCGCGGCTAATCTTGCGGAACGAGGATTCGTCGACGGAGGCGCGAGACATGGTATCGACCACGACCCGCAAGACGAAGACATCACGACACCGCGAGGCGCGACATCCGCACAGCGTGCCCGTCCTCGAATCCGAGGACGAGGCCGCCGAGATGCCCGATCAGCCGTTCGCGGAAGGCGCGCGCGATCCCCTGGATCCGGACCTGCGCCACCGCATGGTCAGCGAGGCGGCCTATCGGCGGTATTCCGGGCGTGGATACACCGACGGCTACGATCTCGACGACTGGCTGCAGGCCGAGGCCGACGTCGATCACCTGCTCCTCAATCGCGCGGGAGCCGAATAGCCGGACGGCGTATCCGGTCGATCGTCGGTGGCCGGGGGTATCGGTCAGCGCTCGACCGGGACCATCGCATCCGCCGCGGCCAATGCGAAGGCCGTTCCCGCCAAACCCTTCACCACGCGCGCCATCGACGCATAGTCGAGGCGCTCCGGCGTGTCGAGCCGCGTGTGATAGTGAGGGTTGCGGTAGAACGCCGTGTCGGTCACCATGAGGGCGCGGTAGCCTTCGCGCCAGAACGAGCGCTGGTCGCTCCACGCGACGCCCGGCACGAACCGGAATGTCGCGAGCGATTCGGAGGGGAAATCCGACTGCGCGCGAAAGGCGCGCACCGCTTCGCCCAGCGCTCGCCGCGACCCCAGATCCGAGACGAACGCGATGAAGTTCCCGCGCCCGGGATAGAACCAGCGCAGGAACGGCGGATACCGCTGGCTGCCCGGCGCCTCGCTGTAGCAGCCGAGCATCTCGAGCGAGAGCATGACGCGGATGTCGTCGCCGCGTCGGCGCGCCGCCCGTGCGTGCACCTGGCTGCCCATCTGGCCCGACCAGAAGAAGGGCGGCTCCTCGTTGACGAAGGCGACGAGGCGGATCGTGCGCGCGGGCGCCGTCCCGGCGAGCGCCCGGCCGATCTCGAGCAGCGCGGCGACGCCGCTCGCGTTGTCGTCGGCGCCCGGACTGCCGGCGACGGTGTCGTAGTGGGCACCGAGCAGAACGATCTCGCCGGGCCGCGACACGCCGCAGATCGAGACCTCGACGTTCTCGCAGTCGATACCCTCGGCGCGATAACGCTCGGCACGGACGTCGTGGCGCTGTGCAGCCCACTCGCGTCGAATGAAGTCCGCGGCGGCCGCGAGTGCGTGCGGCCGCAGCACGTTGCGCTCGCCGATGCGCCCGGCGAGCGCGTCGACGTGAGCGCGCAACCGTTGCGCGAGCATGCCGATATCGTCTTCTCCGTCGCCCATCCTGTTGACCCTCGTCAATGGCGGGAATTCCGCGCTCGGCTAACGTGCAGCGTGGCACCGGATTTCCAGGCAGCGATGATGAGCCGCTTGCGCACGTTCGTGTTGGCGCTATTGGCGCTTTGCATGCCGTGGGCGGTCCCCGCAGCCGGGCAGCCGGGGCCCCCGCCCGAGGCCTCCCGGTTCAGTCAGGAGGAGCTCGATCAGTTGCTCGCGCCGATCGCGCTCTACCCCGATCAGCTACTGGCGCAGGTGCTGATGGCGGCGACCTATCCGTTCGAGGTCGTGCTGGCGGCGCGCTTCGTGCAGCAGAATCCGGGCCTCGCGGGCGACGCGCTCGACCAGGAGGTCGCCAGGCGCAACTGGGATCCGAGCGTCCAGTCGCTCGCGGCATTTCCGCAGGTGCTCACGATGATGAGCGACCGGCTCGACTGGACGCAACGGCTCGGAGACGCCTTTCTCGCCGATCAGCAGCGCGTCATGGACACCGTGCAGGGCTTGCGCGGGCGCGCGCAGGCGGCGGGCAATCTCGAGGTCACGCCCCAGCAGACCGTGGTCGTGCGCAGCGACGAAATCCTGATCCAGCCGGCGCAGCCCGAGGTGATCTACGTGCCGGTCTACGACCCGCTGGTGATCTACGGGCCGTGGTGGGCGCCGGCGTATCCGCCGTGGTTCTGGTATCCGCCCGCGATCTACGGATACCCGCTCTGGCCCGTGTTCGGCGTCGGTATCTGGTTCGGAACCGGATACGTGGTGTCGCATCATCACTGGGGATGGGCGCACCCGGATTGGCATCGCCGCCACATCGCGGTCGATACGCACGACAACCGTTTCTGGGATCGTCCGGGTCATCGGCCGCCGTCCGGCGGCACATGGGAGCACTCGCCCGACCATCGCCGCGGCGTCGCTTACGCCGATACCGCGACGCGCAATCGATTCATGCCCGTCGACCCGAACGCCGTGCGCGCGCGCGAGAACTTTCGCGGCCGCGACCTGGTGCCGCCCGCCGGCACTACCCGGCCGGCGGGATCTTCCGCGGGCACGCTGCAACCCACGCCGCCCTCGGTGCGTCGGCCGCCGTCGGACGCACCTTCGACATCGGCGGTGCGGCCCGCGCCCGGCCCCGTGGCGCCAGCGCAACGTCCAGCGACGGGCGCGACAGGTCCTGCGCAGCGTCCGTCGACGAGCGCCGTGCAACGTCCGACGATCGGGGCAGCGCCTCCGACGAGCCCGGCTCCTGCGACATCGGCCATGCAGTCGCGGCCGTCGCCGGGTATCTCATTGCCCGCGCCCCAAGTGCGGCCGATCGCGCCGCCGCGCGCTTCGGTTTTCGACCCGGGGCTTTCGCGGCAGCAGGCGGAGATCAACGCACAGCGCGGCTACACGAGCCGCCAGTCGATCGCGCCACCGCCGGCACCCAGCCGGATGCCGGCGGCGCCGCCCGCGATGCGCAGCGCGCCGGCGCCTTCACCGGCAATGCGCGCACCGGCGCCGTCACCTGCGTTGCGCGCACCGGCGCCTTCGGGTGCACACGCGCCCGCCGCGCCACGGGGACGCTGAACATACGGATCGATCGGGATGCCCGAGATGAAGAAGATGCTGCTCGACCCGTCGTGGCGGACTCGCCTCGGGCTTGCGCTCGCCTGCATGCTTGCGTTGCCGTCGGTCGCACCCGCTGCCGATGACGCGGCGATGCAACCCCATCGGCCGGTCCAGCGCGGTTACGCGACGCCGCAAGACGCGTCGCAGGCGCTCGTTGCCGCGGTGCGCAGCGAAGACCCGCGGGCGATCCGCCGGGTGCTCGGGCCGGGCAGCGACAAGTTGATCCGCTCCGGCGATCCGACCGCCGACCGGCAGGCTCGCATGCGCTTCCTCGCCACCTGGGAGAAGGGCTCGCGCGTCGAGCAGGAAGAAGATGCCAGGGCGATCCTGCTGATCGGGGAGAACGACTGGCCATTTCCGTTTCCGATCGTGCACCGCGGCGGCGGATGGATGTTCGACGTGCGCAGCGGAGCCGAAGAGGTCCTGAACCGCCGCATCGGCCGCAACGAGCTGGCGGCGATCCAGGTCTGCCTCGCGTATGTCGATGCGCAGCGCGAGTACGCGACGCGGGAAGGCAACGGCGTGCGCACGTACGCGATGAGACTCGTCAGCACGCCGGGCGCGAAGGACGGCTTGTACTGGCCGACGCAGGACGGAGAGCCGCAGAGCCCTCTCGGGCCACTCGCGTCGAAGGCGAAGGAGGAGGGTTACGACCGGCAACCCTATCACGGCTACTACTACCGGGTCCTGACCGGGCAAGGCCCCGCCGCGCCGGGCGGGGCGTACGACTACGTCGTCGACGGCCGGATGCTCGGGGGCTTCGCGCTGATCGCCTATCCGGCGCGCTGGGGCGCGTCGGGCGTGATGACGTTCATCGTCAATCATGACGGCGTCGTCTACCAGAGAAATCTCGGCAGCAGGACGGTCGCGATCGCCACGTCGATGACGCGCTTCGATCCGGATCCGCGCTGGTCGAAGCAGCCATGAGCACCGAAGGGCCGCCCCCGAGACGCGCATTCCGCCCCCGCGGGGGGCAGCGCAGCGCGTGAGCCCGAAGGGCCGTCCCAAGGGCGAACGGGTGAGTGCGAAGCACGAACGTCGCTCAACCGGCCGCGGGCGATCATACAAGCGGCAGGCATCGCGTCGCGCAAGCCGCCCCGCGTCGTCGCGCGGCGATGACCGCGGCGCGCAAGGCGCACGTCACGCGGCGAGATCGGGTTCGCCGCAGACGGGCAGCATCGCGCCGCGCACCTGATCCCGCAGGCGCACGGCCGCGGACCAGTCCCGCCCCGTCGGAACGACGGGCGCGAGGACGCTGACCTGCACCGGATTGCGGACCGGCAGCCAGCGGTGCTCGCGCAGCAGCGAGCGAGTGCCGCGCAGCACGATCGGAACGACCGGAACGCTCGCCTGCGCGCTCGCGACGAAGGCTCCCATGCGAAATGCCGCGAGCCCGGGAGCGCGCGAGAACGTTCCTTCGGGAAACATCACGACGGTGGCGTCGCCGCGCAGCGCCGCCGCGAGCTCGCGCGTGTCCTCGACGCCGCGAGTCGCGTCGAAGCGTTCGACGAAATACGTGCCGAGGCGGCGCAACACGTAGCCGAACAACGGCGTGCGCGCGAACTCCGCCTTCGCGGCGAAGCGGACGGGCGATGACAGCACGGCCATCAGGACGAATGCATCCGCGTAGCTGGCGTGGTTGACGGCGATCAGCGCGGCCTTGCCGCCGGGCAGGCGCTCGATGCCCTCGACGGCGAGCGGAATGCGCAGCAGACGCAGCAGCGTGCGCGCAAGGCCGTGCGCGAAGCGGTACCGGGCCGGCAGGCCCGCGATGAACGGAAGGGCGGCGGTGCCGGCGATCGACACGACGAGGAGCACCAGCCACGCGTAGACGCCATAGGCGCCTTTGATCAGCGTCGCCGTCGTGCGGCGCAATCGCGCGGAGGCGGCGCGCACCGCGAGGCCCGCGAGCTGCCGCCAGACGGCGCGGCGGGGCGCCTCGAGCAGTCCCTTCTCGTAGAGGTCGCGGCATGCGGCGCGGCGGATCTTGCCGCTCGACGTCTTCAGCACGGTCCGCGCCGGCACGAGCAGGATTTCGTCCGCCGGCCCGTTGAGGTGCACGGCCGCGAGCGCCATGATCCGCTGGCGCAGCGCGGCGCGCTCCGCCGCATCGGTGCGGCTCGTCTCCGCGACGACGACGACGCGCTCGGTTCCGCTCGCGTGATCGGTGGTCCCGAACACCGCGACGCAACCCCTGCGTATGCCCGGGATGTCTCCCGCTGCGGCTTCGAGGTCGTACGGGTGGAGATTGTGGCCGCCGCGCTTGATGAGGTCCTTGACGCGGCTCGTGAGAAACAGCTCGCCCGCGGCGATGTAGCCGACGTCCCCCGTGTCGAGCCATCCGTCGCGGAAGAGCTTCGCCGTTCCTTCGGGGTTGCGGTAATAGCCGGCGGTTGCCGACGGTCCGCGGAATTCGACGCGGCCCTCGCTGCGCGCGGGAAGCTCGCGCTCGCCGTCGTCGACGATGCGGATCTCGTGCCCTGACAGCGGCGCGCCGCAGGATACGACCTCGAGCGCAGCCGGCGAGTCCCCGGCGGCCGGTCGGGCGAGCCCGTCGCGCGCCAGCGCCTGCGCATCGATGCGGTCGACGAGGGGTTCGCGCTGGAGCTGCGGAAACGCGAGGCCCAGCGTGCATTCGGCGAGCCCGTAGACCGGCGTCAGCGCGCGTCGGTCGAACCCGTGGCGCGAGAAGCGCGCGGCGAACCGCTCGAGCGTCGCCGCACGCACCGGCTCGGCGCCGTTGAACGCGAGCCGCCACGACGCGAGATCGAGTCCCGCCAGCTCCTCGTCGGCGATCTTCGACGCGGCGATCTCGTACGCGAAATTCGGGCCCGCCGAGATCGTTCCCCGATGGCGATGGATCGCCCACAGCCAGCGCGAGGGCCGCGCCAGGAACGTCGTCGGCGGCATCAGCGCCAGCGGTATCGCGTGATACATCGTCGCGAGCCAGGCGCCGATCAGTCCCATGTCGTGGTAGAGCGGCAGCCAGCTCACGAAGCGATCGGTCGACGTGACCGCGGCGGCGCGGCCCATCACGCGGATGTTGGCGAGCAGGTTGTCGTGGCTCAGCACGACGCCTTTCGGATTCCCGGTGCTGCCCGACGTGTATTGCAGCATCGCGATGTCGGAATGCGCGAACGGCGGCGGGGCGCTCGCGCTGCGCGCGGCACGCAGCCGCTCGACGCTCACCACGGCGCGCAGATGCGGCAGCTCCGCGCGCGCGAGCCGGCCGATGAACATCGCCTCAGGCAGCGTGACGAGGACCTTGGCGAGCGAATTGGCGAGGATCGCCGCGCGTCCGCGCACGTGCTCCTCGATCTCGGTCCAGCGCGTCGGCGGATACATCGGGACCGGCATCGCGCCGATCAGCATCGCGCCGAGGAAGGACTGGAAGAACGCGCCGCCGGTGGGCAGCATGATGGCGACGGCATCGCCGCGCCCGACTCCCGCTGCGGCCAGCCCCTGCGCCACTTCGGTCGCATCGGTCCACAGGCGTGCATACGAAAGCGTTTCGCGCACGTCGTCGCCTTCGAGCAGCGCGATGTGCTCGCGCTCGGGGTGACGCTCGAGATGCCAGCGGAACGCCTCGACGATCGTCGACGCCTTCTCCGGCGTCCCCGCGACGGGTTCGGGCAGAAGCGCACGGCGCATGGGCGGCGCGGCCGCGGCGGCACCCGGCTCGGCCGTCGCGATCGCCTCGAAAAGCTCGCGCAGCGTGCGGGCCGACGTCGCGAGCCGGTCGGGCAAGCGGATGCCGAAGGCGCGCTCGACGCGCGCAGCGAGCTCGATGCGCGACAGGCTGTCGAGCCCGATGTCGCGCTCGATCGAGTCGTCGAGCCCCAGGGAACGAGGCGGCGCGCTCGGGTGCAGCTCGTGGAGCATCGCGCCCACGATCTGCAGCAGCCGCTCGGCGGCCGGCTCCGGGTGCCTGGCGTCGTTTCGCGCGCGGTCGTTGGGCGACATGAGAATCCGGTGACGCTTGGCGCGTGACTGCAGTATAAGGTGGCGAGGAGGGGCGGCACCTTGATCTGGGACCATTTCGCGCACGGCGCCGACATCGGCGTGCGTGGCAGCGGCAGGACGCTCGAGGAGGCGTTCGCCGAGACCGCGCTCGCCCTCACCGCCGTCGTCACGGATCCTGGCGCAGTGGCGCCGCGCACGGCGGTCGACGTGCGCTGCACGGCGCCCGACGTCGAGCTGCTGCTCGCCGATTGGCTCAATGCGCTCGTCTACGAGATGGCGACGCGGGACATGCTGTTCAGCCGTTTCGACGTTCGGATCGACGATGGCGCACTGGTCGCGAAGGCGTGGGGGGAGCCGGTGGATCGCGTGCGCCATCGGCCGGCCGTCGAGGTGAAGGGCGCGACGTACACGGCGCTGTCGGTGGCGCGGCGCGACGACGGCGTGTGGGTCGCTCAATGCGTGGTCGACGTGTGAAGCGGGCGCCGGCGTCGAGCGGCGAACGATCAGCGCGGACGCGCGGGGAGTGGCGGCGATGGATGTGGGGCGGTTGAAGCGCGTCGGTGAGTGCGAGTGGGAGCTGCCGCGCACCGGCGCGATGCGCGTGCCGGGGGTCCTGTACGCCGACGAGGCGCTCCTTCGCGCGATGGACGACAAGGTTCCCGAGCAGGTCGCGAACGTCGCGGCGCTGCCCGGCATCGTCAAGGCGTCGTTCGCGATGCCCGATGCGCATTGGGGATACGGATTTCCGATCGGGGGCGTTGCCGCGTTCGATCCCGACGACGGCGGAGTCGTCTCGGCGGGAGGCGTCGGCTTCGACATCTCCTGCGGCGTGCGCACGCTGCTGACGGGTCTCACCCGTGCCGACGTCGAGCCGGCGAAACGGGCGCTCGCCGATGCGCTGTTCGAGCGCATTCCCGCGGGTGTGGGCAGCACGGGTGCGATTCGCCTCTCCGTGGCCGAGCTGGACGCGATGCTGCGCGGCGGCGCGCAGTGGGCGGTCGCGCAGGGTTACGGTAAGCCAGCGGATCTCGAGCGGATCGAGGAGCGGGGCACGATGGCGAGCGCGGACCCCGTGCAGGTGTCGGATGCCGCCAAGCGGCGCCAGCGCGACGAGATGGGCACGCTCGGCTCGGGCAACCACTATCTCGAGGTGCAGCACGTCGTCGACGTCTGCGATCGCGTGCGCGCCGAAGCGTTCGGATTGGAGGAGGGCGACGTCGTCGTCAGCATCCACTGCGGATCGCGCGGCCTCGGCCATCAGATCGGCACCGAGTTCCTGCGCGAGATGGTCGTCAGCGCGAAGGACGCCGGGATCGCGCTTCCCGATCGGGAGCTCGCCTGCGCGCCGATTCGCTCGCCGGTGGGCGTTCGCTACCTCGGCGCGATGCGAGCGGCGATCAATTGCGCGCTCGCGAACCGGCAGATCCTCACGCACCTGACGCGCCAGGTGTTCCGCACGGTGCTGCCGCGGGCGCGCCTCGATCTGCTCTACGACGTTTCGCACAACACCTGCAAGGTCGAAACGCACGTCGTCGACGGCGCGCGGCGCGACCTGTACGTGCACCGCAAGGGCGCGACCCGCGCATTCGGACCGGGCCACCCGGAAGTGCCGCTCGAGTATCGGGACGTCGGTCAGCCGGTGTTGATCGGCGGCACGATGGGCACGGCGTCTTACATCCTCGCCGGGACGGGCGAGGGCGAAGAACGTTCGTTCAGCTCTTCGTGCCACGGCGCGGGCCGCGCCATGAGCCGCCATCAGGCGTTGAAGCA
>DASURV010000070.1:0-7971 GCA_036375455.1 Casimicrobiaceae bacterium
TCGAACGAGTCGTACTCGCGGTCGCGGCCGAAACCCTGGATGCGGACGTGCTTGTCCCCCTTCTGGATGATGATCCCCGCGCCGTTGTCCGCGGCATCGGCCCCGTCGGCCTTGCCCGAGCCTGCTTCGGCGTCCTCACCGGAGCCGGCGCCGCCGCCCTTGCCCGGAGCAGGCACGGCCGCCGGCCCCTTGGAAGCGGACGGAGTCTCGGGGGCCGCAGCCTTGTCGGCGGGGGAGGTTGCCGCGACGATCCGGGCCGTCGGCGCATCGGCCGCGCTGACGCTCGCCGTATCCGTAAGCAAGGCCGCGACAAGTCCGGCGGCCAGCGCGGCGCCGAGCACGAGCCTGCGCAGCGGCGCGCCCGGCGTCCAATCGCGTGAAACCTGCATCGATGCTCCCTGGGATGGCTCGCCGGTTGGATGCGGCTCGGGCCTGCGGCGGATTCAACGACCGTGGCGCCGGCGCCACGCATGGGCAAGGAATGCGGCCAGCGCTCCGCCGCATTTGCATGACGACGCAACACCCCATGCTATCATCGCCGCCGATTCCGCTTCGCGGCGCTCTGCCACGGCGACGACGTCACGACAGGGGATCCCCGGAGCCCCGCACTCTCGCGTCGATGGCCGTCGTTTCATCCTGCATGCGCCCGTCGCGACCGGCGGCCGCAGGCCATTCCGCAACCCGGTCCGCTCGCCGGCGCCATCCCGACTGGATGCGCGCGCTGCTGCTGCTCGCACTGTCGCTCATCGCGTCGCTGGTGCACGCGCAGGAAGCCGATACCGTGACGCTCAACTTCGTCAACGCCGACATCGACGCGGTGGTGAAGGCGATCGGCGAGATCACCGGCCGCAACTTCCTCGTCGACCCGCGCGTGAAGGGCACGGTGAACATCGTGTCGGCGCGCCCGGTCGCGAAGGCGCTCGTCTATCCGACGCTGCTGTCCGCGCTGCGAATGCAGGGCTTCGCCGCGGTCGAAGCGGACGGCGTGGTCAAGATCGTTCCCGAAGCCGACGCGAAGACGCAGGCGGGCCCCGTGCAGCGCGGCACCGTCGGCGTGAGCGGCGATCGCATCGTCACGCAGGTGATCGCGCTGCGCTACGAATCCGCGGCGCAGCTCGTCACCGTGCTGCGGCCGCTCGTTTCGCCGAACAACACGATCGCCGCGTACATCCCGAACAACGCGGTCATCATCACCGACTACGCCGACAACGTGAAGCGGATCGACCGCATCATCGCGTCGCTCGATCAGCCGCCGGCCGGCGAGCCGATGCTGGTTCCGGTGAAGAATGCGTCCGCGCTCGACGTCGTGGCGCTCGTCAACCGGCTGCTGACCGAGCAGACCGGCCCGCCGGGCGCGCAGCTCGAGGCGCAGCAGCGCGTGGCGCTCGTCGCCGATCCGCGCTCGAACAGCATCCTGATCCGCGCCGACAACCCGGCGCGCGGCGCGCGCGTGCGGCAGTTGATCGAGCAGCTCGACACGCCCGCGCGCACCGGCGGCAATGTCTTCATCGTCTACCTGAAGAACGCGGACGCCGAGCACGTCGCGGAAACGCTGCGCGGCCTCTACGGCGCCGAGCAGGCGTCGGCGTCCGGCGCACCGCCGTCCGCTGCGATCGCAACGGCGGCGCTGCCGATGGCGCTGGCGACGACGGCGGGCTTCGGCACATCGCCGGCGGCGACGAGCCCGCTCGCGACGACCGCGGCGAGCCGTGCCTCGACGGCGTTCTCGGCCGGCGGCGCGATGATCCAGGCGGACGCGGCGAACAACGCGCTGATCATCATGGCGCCGGAGCCCGTCTACAACAACCTGCGCGCGGTGATCGGCCGCCTCGACACGCGCCGCGCGCAGGTGTTCGTCGAGGCGTTGATCGTCGAGGTGTCCTCCGACAAGGCGGCCGAGTTCGGCATCCAATGGCAGGTGCTGACGGGGGCGAACCGCACGCAGCAGGGCGTCCAGGGCGTAGGCGGCACGAACTTCGGCGCGCGCGGCAGCGGCAACAACATCATCGATGCGTCGGTGAGTCTCGGCAGCCTCGGCCAGGGCCTCAACCTCGGCATCATCAACGGGACGATCACCATCCCCGGTCTCGGCGTCATCAGCAATCTCGGCCTGCTCGTGCGCGCGCTCGACAACGACGCGAACGCGAACATCCTGTCGACGCCCACGCTGCTCACGCTCGACAACGAGGAGGCGCGCATCATCGTCGGCCAGAACGTGCCGTTCATCACCGGCCAGTACGCGACGACGGGCACGACGGCGACCGTGCAGCCGTTCCAGACGATCGAGCGCCGCGACGTGGGTCTCGTGCTGCGGGTGCGGCCGCAGATCACCGAAGGCGGCACGGTGAAGCTGAACCTCTACCAGGAGGTCTCGCGCGTGCAGGACACGTCGGCCGCGGGCCCGATCCTGTCGAAGCGCGCGCTCGAATCGTCGGTGGTCGTCGACGACCAGCAGATCGTCGTCCTGGGCGGCCTGATCCAGGACAGCATGGCCGACGGCACGCAGAAGGTGCCGTACGCCGGCGACGTGCCGGTATTCGGGTCGCTCTTCCGCTACGACAACCGCACGCGCCAGAAGACCAACCTGATGATCTTCCTCAAGCCGACGATCGTGCGCAACACGAGCACCGGGCACGAGCTCACCTCCGAGCGCTACGATTACCTGCGCGGCGAGCAGATCCGGATCGCGCCCGATCCGCGCTGGTTCTGGCCGGATCCGACGATGCCGGCGCTCCCGCTGTCGGGGACGATGCCGGGGGCGCTGCCGCAAGCTCTGCCGCCGCCGGGTGCGATGCCGCCGGGCATGGTTCCGCCGCCGCCGTTGTCCCCCGGCACGTCGGGCGGCGCACCGGCGCCGGCCGTCGTGACGCCCGCGCCCGCGGGGACCGCGCCGGCGCCGAAGTAGCGGCGCGGCGGGAGCGCAGGCGCTTCGACGATGGCGACCACGATCGCGGCCAGGCAGGACGCGCCGATCGCGCGCATCCCCTACGCGTTCTCGCGCGCCCACGGCGTCCTCGCGTGGCGCGACGAGGGCGAGGCGGTGCTGGTGCTGCTGCGTCCCGACGCCACCGTCGACGGCATCGCGGAATTGCGGCGCGTGCTGAATCGCCCGCTCATTACGCGCCCGGTCGACGCCGAGACGTTCGCCGCCGAGCTCGCGCGCGCCTACAACCAGGCCGGCGCCGCGGTCGCGATGAGCGAAAGCCTCGCGAACGAGGCGGACCTCGCGCGGCTGATGCAGGATCTGCCGACGAGCGAGGACCTGCTCGATGCCGGCGCGCAGGCTCCGGTCATCCGGATGATCAACGCGTTGCTGCTGCAGGCCCTGCGCGAGCGCGCCTCCGACCTGCATTTCGAGGCATACGAAGCGCGCGCCGTCGTGCGCTTTCGCGTCGACGGCATGCTGCGCGACGCGCTCGCCCCTCCGCGCGCGCTGCATGGGGCGCTGGTGTCGCGGGTGAAGATCATGGCGGGTCTCGACATCGCCGAGAAGCGGCTGCCGCAGGACGGGCGCATCGCGCTGCGGCTCGGGGACCGGCAGGTCGACGTGCGCGTGTCGACGCTGCCGACGGGCGCCGGCGAGCGCGTGGTGCTGCGGCTCCTCGATCAGGAAGCGGCGCGGCTCGACCTGACGGCGCTCGGCATGAGCGCGCAGACGCTCGCCGCGGTGGACCGGCTGATTCGCGAGCCGCACGGCATCCTGCTCGTCACCGGCCCGACCGGCTCCGGCAAGACGACGACGCTCTACGCGGCGCTCGCGCGCCTGCCGCGCGACACGACGAACATGATGACCGTCGAGGATCCGATCGAATACGCGCTCGACGGCGTGGCGCAGACGCAGGTGAGCGCACGCATCGACCTCACGTTCGCGCGCGCGCTGCGCGCGATCCTGCGCCAGGATCCCGACGTGATCATGATCGGGGAGATCCGTGATCTCGAAACGGCCCAGATCGCCGTACAGGCGTCGCTGACCGGCCACCTCGTGCTCGCGACGCTGCACACGAACGACGCCGCGAGCGCGATCACGCGCCTCGCGGACATGGGTGTCGAGCCGTACCTGCTCGCCTCGAGCCTGCTCGGCGTCCTCGCGCAGCGGCTCGTGCGCACGCTGTGTCCCGCCTGCCGCGTCGCGGCCGCCCCGAGCGACGGCGAAGCGCGGCTTCTCGCCGAGCTCGAGCTGCCCGCGTCGCAGCGCATCGGTTCGGCGCCCGGTTGCGAGCAATGCAACCGCAGCGGCTTCAGCGGCCGCACCGGCGTGTACGAGCTGCTGCGCATCGACGACACGCTGCGCCGGCTGATTCACGACGGCGCCGGCGAGCTTGCGTTGCGCGACGCGGCACTGCGCGCCGGCATGCGGCGCCTGCGCGGCGACGGCGCGCGCTGGATCGCCGAAGGGCGCACGTCGCTCGCGGAGCTGACGCGCGTCACGCGCGATGCCTGAGCGCGCCGCGCGCGCCGCGGCGTCATGAGCGCGTTCCGCTTCGAAGCGGTCGACGCGCAGGGCCGGCTGCGCCAGGGCCTGCTCGATGCCGACAACGCACGCGCCGTGCGCGATCGCCTGCGCGCCGACGGGCTGACGCCCACGGCGGTCGACCCCGCGCCGGAGCGCGGCGGAGCGCTCTCCCGGGTGCGTCTCGCCGCGCCGGCCGTCGCGCTTCTCACGCGCCAGCTCGCGACGCTCGTGCAATCGGGGATGCCGCTCGACCAGGCGCTCGTCGCGGTGCGCGAGCAGGCGGACGATCGGTCGGTCGCGAAGGTGCTCGAGTCGCTGCGCACCCACGTGCTCGCCGGTGAAGCGCTACCCGTCGCGATGAGCCGCTATCCGCGCACGTTCACGCCGCTCTATCGCGGGCTCGTCGCCGCCGGCACCGAAACGGGCCGCCTGGCCGAAGTGCTCGCGCGTCTCGCCGATTACCTCGATGCGCGCCTCGCGCTGCGGCAGAAGTTCACCGTCGCGCTGATCTATCCGGCGCTCGTGACGGTGATCGCGCTCGCCGTGATCGCCGTCCTGGTGACCTACGTCGTGCCGCAGGTCGTGTCCGTCTACCAGCAAAGCCGGCAGACGCTGCCGCTGCTCACCCAGGGCCTGATCGCGGTCAGCGCGTTCTTTCGCGTGACCGGGTCGCTGTGGCTCGCGATCGTGATCGTCGCGGCGCTCGGGATCGCGGTCGCGCTCCGGCGCGAGGCGTCGCGCGCACGCCTGCACGCGTGGCTGCTGCGCGTGCCGGGCATCGGGCGTCTCGCGACGAGCCTCGACACGGCGCGCTATGCGAGCACGCTCGCGATCCTCGTCGGCAGCGGCGCGCCGCTGCTGCGCTCGCTCGACGCGGCGACGGAAGTCGTGCGGATGGTCCCGCTCGTGCGCGCGGCGCGCGCCGCGGGCGTGCTGGTCCGCGAAGGCGTTTCGCTGTCGCGTGCGCTCAAGGAACAAAGGGCGTTCCCTCCGGTCCTGATTCACCTGATCGCGAACGGCGAGCAAAGCGGGGCGCTCGCGCCGATGCTCGAGCGGGCGGCCGGCGAGCTCGAGCGGGAGGCCGAGCGGCGGCTCGCCTGGATCGCCGCGCTGATCCAGCCGACGCTGATCGTCGCGATGGGCGCGATCGTGCTGGTGCTGGTGCTGGCGGTGATGCTGCCGATCGTGACGATGAATCAGTTGGTGCGATAGGGCGAGGGACGAGGGACGAGGACGGGGTGCCCGGATCCGCGATGCTCGATCCTCGATGCGTTAGTTTTCGATGACCGCTCGCCGCATGCGTTTTGCCGCCTCCGCACGAGCGCTGCTCGTCGCGATCGCGCTGCTCGCGACGGGCGCCGCCGCACGGGCGGCCGTTTCTCGAGCGCCTTTGTGCAAGGTATTTCCGGGACGGGACACTAGGCTTGCGCCGAGCGCGCCGCGCCCGGCGGGGATTTCGCGTGCTGCCGCTCGAGCGCCCACGCGACGTGCTCGCGCACGAGCGGCGACGGATCGCGCGCTCGCCGCTCGAGCGCCGCGACGATCTGCGGCGAGGGCGTGGCGTTGCCAAGCGCGACCGCGACGTTGCGCGACCAGCGCTCGTGGCCGATGCGGCGAATCGCGCTGCCTTCGGTGTTGCGCAGGAACTCCGCCTGCGTCCAGGCGAAGAGCGTCGTGAGCTCCGCGCCGTCCAGGCCGTGGCGCACCGCGGCGAAATCGTGCGCCGTCGTCGGCACCGCGTAGCGGTTCCACGGGCAGGCGAGCTGGCAATCGTCGCAGCCGTAGACGCGATTGCCGATCAGCGGCCGCAGGGCCTCGGGAATGCTGCCCTTCAATTCGATCGTCAGGTACGAGATGCAGCGCCGCGCGTCGAGCTCGTACGGCGCGACAATCGCCCCCGTGGGGCACGCGGCGAGGCACGCGCTGCACGTGCCGCAGTGTGCGGATGTCGCCGGCGTCACCGGCAACGGCAGATCGACATAGATCTCGCCGAGAAAGAAGTACGAGCCGACGTCACGGGTGAGCAGCAGCGTGTGCTTGCCGCGCCAGCCGAGCCCCGACTTGGCCGCCAGCGCCACCTCGAGCACCGGTGCGCTGTCGGTGAAGACGCGATGGCCGAACGGGCCGACCTCCGACTCGATGCGCTTCGCGAGCCGCGCCAGGCGACCGCGCAACACCTTGTGATAGTCGCGGCCGAGCGCGTAGCGCGCGACGTAGCCCCGGCGCGAGTCGGCGAGGACCTCGAGCGCCGGCCGCGCCTGCGCCGGCCAGTAGTTGAGCCGCGCGGTGATCGCGCGCACGGTCCCGGGGACGAGCGCCGCCGGCCGCGCCCGGGCCACGCCGTGCCGCGCCATATAATCCATCGCGCCATGGCGGCCCGCATCGAGCCAGTTCAGGAGCCGCACCTCCTCGGCCGCGAGATCGACGTCGGACACGCCGATCGATTCGAAGCCGAGCTCGTGCCCCCACGCCGCGATGCGCGACGCGAGCGCCGTCCAGTCGGGGTCACGTGTCACGGCTGAGCATTCATCTCGACGACGCGGCGGCCACCGAACGTGCGGGGGCGCGCCTTGCGCCGCCGCTCCAGGGCGGGATGACCGTCACCGTGCAGGGCGAGCTCGGGAGCGGCAAGACGACGCTCGTCAGGGGACTGTTGCGCGCGCGCGGTGTCACCGGTTCGATCAAGAGTCCGACCTATACGCTGGTTGAACATTATCCAATTTCGAGCTTATACTTTTATCACTTTGATTTTTATCGCTTCATGAGCCCGAGTGAATGGGATGACTCCGGACTGTCGGACCATTTCCGCGACGATTCGGTCTGCATCGTCGAATGGCCCGAGCGCGTCGCCGGGTTGTTGCCGGCGCCCGATCTCGCATTATCGTTGTCGTACGGCGCGCGCGGCGCCGGACGAGAGCTCGCTGTCGAGTCCTTCTCTGCCGCAGGCGAGCGATGCGTGAGCGCGCTCGCGGCGGATCCCCCGCGGCCCTGAAGCGCGTTTCGCTCGAGCGCCGGCGGGCGTTTCGCTGGCTGCTGCTGCCGGCCGCGCAATGGGTGTTGCCGCGCGCGTGGGCGGACGCCTCGCGCCTCGCCTCCGCCCGGCTGTGGCCCGCGCAGGAATACACGCGCGTGATCTTCGAGGCCGCGACGCCGATCGAGCACCAGCTCGTCGTGCTGCGCGCGCCCGACCGCCTCGTGCTCGACCTCGCCCGCATCGAGCCTTCGCGCGAGCTCGACGAGCTTCCGGCGCGCGTGCAGCCGTCCGATCCGTACATCGCGGCGATCCGGATCGGACGCTTTTCCGAAGGCTTCCTCCGCGTCGTGCTCGACCTGAAGACCGAGGTCCGCCCGCAGATCTTCGCGCTCAAGCCGGTGGCCGAGTATGGCCATCGGCTGGTGATCGATCTCTACCCGCTGGCGCCGGTCGATCCGTTGATGGCGCTGCTGCAAGGCGAGGGCATCGACGCGAACCGCGCGCCGCCTGCGCAGCCGGCCGACCCCGTGCGGCGCGACGCGCC
>DASURV010000071.1:0-19177 GCA_036375455.1 Casimicrobiaceae bacterium
GCAGTACATCATCCTGATCATCGCGTACCTCACGCCGGTGATCTGGCTCTCGCTCAAGTTCACCGGCAACCCGATCCCGCAGATCGCTTACGGCCAGGTGCTGCAGAAGGTCACCGAGCGCGAGAAGGTGCTGACCAGCGATCCCAAGGAGATCGAGGTCCGTGGCATCCTGAAAGCGCGCGCCGACGCCGCCGACGCCAACCTGAAGGGGTTGCCGGGCTCGTACGCGACCGCGAAGGCCGCGGCGGAGAAGAAGGTTGCCGATCTCCGGGCAGCCAACGCACCGGCCGCCGAAGTGACGGCCGCGGAGAACGCGCTGAAAGCGTTCCCGGCCGACGCCGACGCCGCGAAGACGCTCTGGACGAGCGAGAAGGGCCTCGCCGCACGCGCGGCGCCGCCCAAGCCGCACGCGACGCCATTCCCGGGCGCGACCGCCGAGGCGCGCAACATCGCGCGCAACAATTTCCTCGGCATCGTGTTCTGCATGATGTTCGGCACTGCCGCGCTGCCGCACATCCTGATGCGCTACTACACGACGCCGAGCGTCCGCGAGGCACGCCAGTCGGTGTTCTGGTCGCTGTTCTTCATCTTCCTGCTGTACTTCACGGCGCCGGCGCTCGCGGTGCTGGCGAAATTCGACGTCTATACGCTGCTCGTGGGCAGCAGCTTCGCGCAGCTTCCGGCGTGGGCGGCGAACTGGGCGCAGGTCGATCCCTCGATGTTGTCGATCAAGGACATCAACGGCGACGGCATCGTCCAGCTCGCCGAGATCGTGCTCGGCACCGACATCATCGTGCTCGCCACGCCGGAGATCGCCGGCCTGCCGTACGTCGTGTCCGGGCTCGTAGCGGCGGGCGGGCTCGCGGCGGCGCTGTCGACGGCCGACGGGCTGCTGCTGACGATCGCGAATGCGCTGTCGCACGACCTGTACTACAAGATGATCGACCCGCAGGCGACGACGAAGCGCCGCGTCACCGTCTCCAAGGTGCTGCTGCTGGTCGTGGCGATCATCGCCGCGTACGTGACCTCGCTCAAGCCGGGCAACATCCTGTTCCTGGTCGGCGCCGCGTTCTCGCTCGCCGCGTCGGCGTTCTTCCCCGCGCTGGTGCTCGGCGTGTTCTGGAAGCGGGCGAACAAGTGGGGCGCGATCGCCGGCATGGTGGTGGGACTGGGCGTCGCGATGTACTACATGGTCCGCACCTATCCGTTCTTCGGCGGCGTGGCGGCGAACCAGTGGTTCAACATCGCGCCGATCTCGGCCGGCATCTTCGGGCTGCCCGCGGGCCTGATCACGATCTGGATCGTGAGCCTGCTCACGCCCGAGCCGAGCGCCAAGGTGAAGGAGCTGGTCGAGCACGTCCGCTATCCGCACCTGCGCGGCGACGTCCAGACGCAGGCGGCGTAGCGCCACGGCGGCAAACGCTCATGCAGGGAAGGGAGGCCCGCTTCGGCGGGCTTCCCTGTCTGGCAAGCCGCAGGATCGCAACCCCGGTCGTGTGCGGATCGCAGCGCCCACCCCGACTCCTCCGGATGCGATGACGTTCGATTCCTGGCGGCACCTGAAGCTCGCCCACTTCTGGCTGACGCTGCGCGAGCGCGCGCGCGCGGCCGATGCGTTGCGCGCGGCGCTCGCGCTCGATCCTTCCTGCGCCCAGGCGGCGAGCGAGCTCGGGCACCTGCACGGGTCGCGCGGCGAATACGGGGCGGCGGTCGAGTATCTGGAGCGCGCCCGCGCGCTCGCGCCGGGCGACGGAGACATCGCGTTCAACCTCGGCTTCGTTCGCGAGCGCACCGGGCAGCACGAGGCCGCGCTCGCCGCGTTCCGCGATGCCGTGCGCCTGCGCCCGTCGATCGATCGCGCGTGGTTTGGCATGGGCCTGTCGCTCGCGGCCCTCGGTCGGCATGCCGAGGCGGCGGAAGCCCTCGAGGAGGCGACGCGCCTGCAGCCGATGAATCCGCACGCGTGGTACGCGCTCGGCATGGCCTACCACACGCTCGGCCGCCGCGACAAGGTGCGCCGGATCATCGAGCGCGTGCGCGAATTCGATCCGAAGATGACGGCGCAGCTCGAGCGCGACACCGCATCGACTCCCTGATTCCGAAGGCCATGCTCCAGCTCGTCATCATTCTCAAGGCGCTGAACGAGGTGGCGCTGATGGCCCTGCTCGGGCAGGGGGCGCTGTACGTGCTGGCGGGCGCGAATCGCGATCGCAACCCGATCTACGGCATCCTGAAGGCGGTGACGATGCCGGTCATGAAGCTCACCCGCCTGATCACCCCTCGCGTCGTCCTCGACCAGCACATCGGGTTCGTGGCGCTGTTCGTCGTGCTCGTGACCGAAGTGCTGCTGATCGTCGCCAAGGTCTACCTGACGCTGGCGGCGGCGCGCTGAGGCCGCGCGCGCCGGCTGCCGTGCCCGCGGCCCGGCTTCCTTGCTCGGGCTGGCCCGACCGCTGTGCTACGCTCGCCTTCCCCGCGGACCCGTCCGCGACGACCCGAACGAAGAGGAGGCCTCCGTGGGCGTGATGCAGATCATCTGGATGATCATCGTCGGCTTCATCGTGGGCGTCATCGCACGGTTCTTCTACCCGGGGGCGATCGCGATGGGATTCTGGGCCACCTCGGTCGTCGGCATCATCGGCTCGCTGGTGGGCGGCGCGATCGGCGGGCTCATCTGGCGCTCGCCCGACGGCAGGTTCCACCCCGCCGGGTGGGTTCTCTCGGTCGTGGGCGCGCTGATCGTGTTGTGGCTGTACCTGAACGTGCTGAAGCCGTAACGCGGCGCCCCCCGCAACCGCTACCGCAGCCCCGCTCGCGCGGCGTGGCGGCCTTGCCTGGCCGGCCGTGCTAAACGAGGTCGCCGGCCGGGCCGAGGATCTGCTCGCGCAGTTCCCGATAGCGCGGCAACTGCGGCGGGAAGATGCAGACGTACTTGACCTGGGCCGCCTGCAGGCAACGCTGCTTGATGGTCTCGAGCTTCTGGTCGCGCGGATCGATCACCTGATCCGGTTCCTTCGCATCGACGATCGCTACGATCGTCATGTCGCGATCGCAGACGACGAAGCCGACGTGCTGGTTCGCGATCTTGCGGAAGGCGCGCAGGCGCTCCATCCCCTGCGGCCCGATCTTCACCTGCAGCACGTCGGAGAGGCGCACGCGCGCGAAGATCTCGTGCCGCGGGAACGCGGCCTTCAGCAGCAGGAACACGACGCTCTCCGCCTTCGACAGGAAGCGCGGGCGCAACAGGTAGAGGCCGGGAACCTCGGCCGACGAGAGGAGGCGGGTCGTTTCGCCCTCGGTCCACTGCGCGACCGCCGTGGGGCCGTCGATCGAGGAGCGCCCGCTCGCCGGGGCGGCGCGGCTGCGGCGCATCAGTCCGGCGACGATGACCGCCGCCAGCGTAATGACGGCGAACCCGAAAATGAGCCCGGCGGTCACCTGCTCCCCGAACACGGCGGAGCCTCGACGAGGGCGGCGGATGACTGATGCATAAGCATTGCAGTTTTTACCGATTTGGCCGGCCCGCGTCTAGTCTAATGCATTTTCGACAGCAAGCGGGCAGGAACCGGGGGCGCGCGGCAGTGGCGGCGGGCGCCCCGTAGCCAAAAGCGCAACGGACGCCGGCGCCCGAAAGAAAGGTTCCTCGCCGATCTCCGAGATCAAAGCTTGGGCCGCTGCGCGAGCGTCACCGCGCCGCAGCGCGATGTGCACGCTCGTGGGTGTCGACTCGGCACCGTCGTCTCCCGGGCGGCGGGCGACACGGGGCGAGCGCGAGTCGGCCGCGAGGAACTGAAAAAAGGCCCGCGTCGCCGCGGGCCTTTCGACTTGCCGGACGGACCGGAACTACATGTCCATGTCGCCCATGCCGCCCATGCCACCGCCACCGCCGGACATCCCGGGCTTCTCGTCCTTCGGCAGCTCGGCGACCATCGCTTCGGTCGTGAGCAGCAGCGAGGCGACCGAGGCGGCATTCTGCAACGCGAAGCGCACGACCTTGGTCGGATCGACGACGCCCATGTCGACGAGGTCGCCGTATTCGCCGGTCTGCGCGTTGAAGCCGAAGTTGTTCTTGCCCTCGGCAATCTTGTTGAGCACGACCGAGCCCTCCTCGCCGGCGTTGCCGGCGATCTGGCGCAGGGGCTCCTCGAGCGCCCGCAGCACGATCTTGATGCCCGCATCCTGGTCGGAGTTGGCACCCTTCAGGTCCTTGACCGAGGCGCCGGCGCGGGCGCGGATGTAGGCGACGCCGCCGCCGGCGACGATGCCCTCCTCGACCGCCGCGCGCGTCGCGTGCAGCGCATCCTCGACACGCGCCTTCTTCTCCTTCATCTCGACTTCGGTCGCCGCACCGACCTTGATGAGGGCAACCCCGCCCGCCAGCTTGGCCACGCGCTCCTGCAGCTTCTCCTTGTCGTAGTCGGAGGTCGCTTCCTCGATCTGCTTGCGGATGTTCTTCACGCGCGCCTCGATCGCCGCCTTCTCGCCGGCGCCGTCGATGATCGTCGTGTCTTCCTTCGCGACCTCGATCCGCTTCGCGCGGCCGAGGTCCTTCAGCGACGCGTTCTCGAGCTTGAGGCCCAGCTCTTCCGCGATCACCGTGCCGCCGGTGAGGATCGCGATGTCCTCGAGCATCGCCTTGCGCCGATCGCCGAAGCCGGGCGCCTTGACGGCGACGGTCTTCAGGATGCCGCGGATGTTGTTGACGACGAGCGTTGCGAGCGCTTCGCCGTCAACGTCCTCGGCAACGATCACCAGCGGCTTGCCGGACTTCGCCACCTGCTCGAGCACCGGCAGCAGGTCGCGGATGTTCGAGACCTTCTTGTCGTGCAGCAGGATGTACGGGTCCTCGAGGACCGCGACCTGCTTGTCGGGATTGTTGATGAAGTACGGCGAGATATAGCCGCGGTCGAACTGCATGCCCTCGACGAGGTCGAGCTCGTTCTCGAGGCCCTTGCCGTCCTCGACGGTGATGACGCCTTCCTTGCCGACCTTGTCCATCGCCTCGGCGATCGTCTTGCCGATCGACTCGTCGGCGTTGGCGGAGATTGCGCCGACCTGCGAGATTTCCTTGCTGGTCGAGCAGGGCTTGCTGATCTTCTTCAGCTCGTCGACGATCGCGACGACCGCCTTGTCGATGCCGCGCTTGAGATCCATCGGGTTCATGCCGGCGGCGACGTACTTCATGCCCTCGGCCACGATCGACTGCGCGAGCACGGTTGCCGTCGTCGTGCCGTCACCGGCCACGTCCGACGTCTTGGACGCGACTTCCTTCACCATCTGCGCGCCCATGTTCTCGAACCTGTCCTTGAGCTCGATCTCCTTCGCGACCGACACGCCGTCCTTCGTGATCGTCGGCGCGCCGAAGCTGCGCTCGAGGACGACGTTGCGGCCCTTGGGACCGAGCGTCACCTTGACGGCATTGGCGAGGATGTTCACGCCATTCACCATCCTGTTGCGGACGTTTTCGCCGAAGCGAACGTCTTTGGCTGCCATGTTGATTTCTCCTGATGCGAGGTGCTAGAGGGATGGGTGGTCAGTCGACGATGCCGATGACGTCGTCTTCGCGCATGTGGAGCAGGTCCTGGCCGTCCATCTTGAATTCCTGGCCCGAGTACTTGCCGAAGAGGACCTTCTCGCCGGGCTTCACGCCCATCGCGATCAGCTTGCCGTGGTCGTCGGTCTTGCCGGGGCCGGCGTACAGGACCTCGCCGATCGACGGCTTCTCGGCCGCCGTATCCGGAATGACGATTCCGCCTGCGGACTTCCGCTCTTCCTCGAGCCGCTTGACGATGATCCGGTCGTGCAGAGGACGAAGTTTCATGTTAGTGCTCGCTCCTGAAATGAATGCTCTGGATGCAACCGATTGGGGAAACCTCAACGCCGAGCCGGCAATGTCGCCGGGCCGTCGGGCGGCCGGCTTGTTAGCACTCGGCTCATGCGAGTGCTAATGGTACGGGTTTGCCCGTACGTTTTCAAGGGTTTCCCGCGTCTTGCGACCGGCCGCCGGCTCGCTATGACGGGAGCATCAAGTTGCGCCCGCATGGCACGGCCGACCCGAGTCGGTCAGTTCGCCGCCGTCGGCTCCGGACCCTGATAGCCGCCGCCGAGCGCCTGGATCAGCGCGATCGTGGCCGCCTGCCGGCTCGACATGAGCTGCGACAGCGTCTGCCGGGCGTTCAGCGCCGTCACCTGCGCGATGACGACCGTCGTATAGGGCACCTGGCCCTGCAGATACTGGTTGAGCGTCAGCTGCTCGGTTCGATCCGCGTCGGCGACCGCCGCCCGCCGGTTCGCCTCCTGCTCGGCGAGCGAGCGGATCGTCGAGAGCTCGTCTTCGACCGCCTGGAACGCGGCGAGCACCGTCTGCCGATAATTGGCGATCGCCACGTCGCGCGCGGCCTGCGCGCCCTCCACCTTGGCGGCCGTCGCCCCGGCGTCGAACACGAGCTGCGCCACCGTCAGGCCGACCGACCAGAGGCTGTTCGAGGCGCGCACGATCCCCGACAGCGCGCCGGCCGTCGCCCCCGCGGAGGCCGTGAGGCCGATGCTCGGGAAATAGGCGGCCCGCTGGATGCCGATCTGGGCGTTCGCCGCCGCAACCGCGCGCTCGGCCGCCGCGATGTCGGGGCGCCGTTGCAGGAGCTCCGACGGTACCGCCAGCGGGACGGCGGGAGCGGCGGCATTCCACGGTGCAGCGGCGATCGTGAGCGCGGCCGGCGGCTTGCCGATCAGCAGGGCGATCGCGTGCTCGAGACGCTCGCGCTGCGCGGTCATCGCAACGAGGTTCGCCTGCGTCGTCTCGAGCAGCGTCTGCGCCTGCAGCACGTCGGTGCGCTGCGCGATGCCGGCGTTGTACTGGTTCTGCGTGATGCGCAGCGCCCTCGCGTACGCGTCGGCGGCGGCGCGCAGCAGCGCGATCTCGTTGTCGGCTTCGCGCAGCGCGAAATAGTCGCTCGCGACCGCGGCCTGCGCGGACAGCCGCGCCGCCGCGAGGTTCGCCGCGCTCGCCTCGGCGCTCGCCTGCGCGCTGGTCACCGCCAGACGCAGCGCGCCCCACACGTCCGGCTCCCATGTCGCGCCGAGGCTCACGTTGAAATTATTGTTCGACCGCGACGGCGACGCCGCGCCGCCGAAGCGCGTCGCGCCGGCGTCGAGCGCGAGCGACGGGAACAGCGCCGCGCGCTGCTGGCGCACGAGCGCCTGCGCCTGGGCATACGCGGCGACCGCGGCGGCGACGTTCTGGTTCGACACGTCGACCTCCTCGACGAGCCCGCTCAGCACCGGGTCGGCGAAGAGATCCCACCAGGGCCCGCGGTCGAGCTCGTCCGCCGGCGCCGCCGGGAGCCACGTCGAGTCCGCCGCGGGCGCCTCCTTGTAGGCCGCAGGCGTGGGCGCATCCGGCCGCTCGTACGGCGGCGCGAGCGAGCACGCCGGGAGCGCCGCGACGATGAGCCACGAAATGCCGCGCACCGCGCGGGCCACGAACCGCCGCCGGGTTCGTCCGCCGATCATGCGACCCCGGGCGATCGCAGCGCAGCGGCGCCGGCGCGGCTCAGATGGCGCTCGCCGGCGCCGCGCCGGCGAAACTTGTCGAGCAGCAGGTAGACGACGGGCGTCGTCAGGAGCGTCAGGAGCTGGCTCGCGATCAGGCCGCCGATGATCGCGACGCCGAGCGGCTGGCGCAGCTCCGCCCCTTCGCCGAAGCCGATCGCGAGCGGCAGCACGCCGAGCGCCGCGGCGAGCGTCGTCATCAGGATCGGTCGGAAGCGCAGCAGGCAGGCCTCGCGCACCGCTTCGAGCGCGGTCAGCCCGCGCGCACGCTCGGCCTCGAGCGCGAAATCGATGATCAGGATCGCGTTCTTCTTCACGATGCCGATCAGCAGGAACACGCCGATCAATGCGATCAGCGTGAACTCCATCCGGAACAGCAGCAGCGCGAGCACGGCGCCGACGCCGGCCGACGGCAGTGTCGACAGCACCGTGATCGGATGGACGAGGCTCTCGTAGAGCACGCCGAGAACGATGTAGATCACGATCAGCGCCGCGCCGATCAGCAGTGCCTGCCGGCTCTGCGTCTGCTGCGCGAGCAGCGCGGTGCCGGCGAACTCGCCGCGCACCGTCGTCGGCATCGCGATGTCGGCCTCCGCCTGCACGATCTCGCGGCGCGCGTCTTCGAGCGTCGCGCCCTCGGCGAGATTGAACGCGATCGTCGTCGCGAGCTCGGTGTCCTGGTGATTCACCGACGTTGCGTTCGCTTCCTCGACGAAGTCCGCGATCGCCGACAACGGCACCAGGCTCGCCGGCGTGTTGCTGAGCACGTTGCCGGTCGAGGCGTTGCGCAGCGCCGGGTTCGGCGAGACCGGCAGCGACACGATCGAGTCGCTCGTCGCCGACGACGCGGGCGGGCTCCCGGTGCCGGCCCTTCCGCCGGCTTGCGTCGCCGACGTGACCGCCTGCGTGCTCTGGATCGCAACCACCCGCCCGCCGTCGTTCACCAGCGTGGTTCCCGGCACGTAGACGTCGGCGAGCGCGTTGGGGCTTTGCGTATGGGCCGGCGCCCATTCCATCACGACGTGGTACTGGTTGAGATCGGTGTAGATCGTCGCGACCTGGCGCTGGCCGAACGCGTCGTACAGCGCGGCGTCGACGGAGTTGGCGCGCACGCCGAGGCGGCTCGCCGCGTCGCGGTCGACGTGGACCTGGGTGCGGACGCCGTTCTCCTGCGCGTCGCTGTTGACGTCGGTCAACGCCTCGTGCCCCTTCAGCGCATCGACGAGCCTGCGCGACCATTCGTCGAGCTCGGCGCCGTTCTCGCCCTTCAGCGTGTACTGATACGTCGCATTCGCCGACCGTCCGCCGGCGCGCACGTCCTGCACCGGCGAGAGGAACACCCGCAGCCCCGTGACGCGCTCGAGCTGCGGGCGCAGCCGCGCGATCACCGCGAGTCCGTGCTCGGTGCGCTCGGCGACCGGCTTCAGCTCGACGAACATGAAGCCGCCGCCGGCGCGCGATCCGCCGATGAAGCCGACCACCGAGGCGACGGCGGGGTCGTTGCGCACGATGTCGATCACCCGGCGCAGCTTCTCGCCCATCGCGCCGGTCGAGATGCTCTGGTCGGCGGAGAGGCCGCCCTGCAACTGGCCGGTGTCCTGCTGCGGGAACAGCGCCTTCGGCACCGCGACGTACAGGTAGGCGGTGAGCGCGATCACCGCGAGCAGGATCAGCAGCACGAGGCCCTTGCTCGCGAGCGCCCAGTCGAGGCTTCGCTCGTAGCGCGCGAGCACCCACGCGTAGCCCCGCTCGGCCTGCCGCGCGAGCCAGCGCTGCCGCCCCTGCTGCGCGGGTCCGCCGGGCTTCAGCAGCCACGCGCACATCATCGGCGTCGTGGTGAGCGAGATGACCAGCGAGATCAGCACGGCGGCCGACAGCGTCACCGCGAACTCCCGAAAGAGCCTTCCGGGCAGGCCGCCCATGAACAGCAGCGGGATGAACACGGCGACGAGCGACAGGCTGATCGACACGACGGTGAAGCCGACCTCGCGCGCGCCGACGAGCGCCGCCCGCATGCGCGTCATGCCGGCGTCGATGTGCCGGCTCGTGTTCTCGAGGACGACGATCGCGTCGTCGACGACGAACCCCGTCGCGACCGTCAGCGCCATCAGGCTCAGATTGTCGAGGCTGAAGCCGAGCACGTACATGACGCCGAACGTGCCGAGCAGCGCGGTCACGGTCGCCACCGCCGGCACCAGCGTGGCGCGCACGCTGCGCAGGAAGACGCTGACGACCAGTACGACGAGGATCACCGCGACGATCAGCGTGACCTCGACCTCGTGCAGCGACGCGCGGATCGAATGCGTGCGGTCGGATGCGACGTGCAGCTCGATGTCGGCCGGCAATTCGGCCTGCAGCTCGGGCAGCAGCGTGCGCACCGCGTCGACGGTCTCGATCACGTTCGCCGCGGGCTGACTGCGAATCAGCACGATGACCGCGCGCTCGCCGTTGTAGAGGCCGAGCGTGCGCGTGTCCTCGACGCCGTCGACGACGTCGGCGACGTCGCGCAGGCGCACCGCCGCGCCGTTGCGCCACGCGACGACCATCGGCGCGTAGTCGCTCGCACGCAGCCCCGGCGTCTGCGTGTAGATCTGCAGCCGGCGGCCGTTGCCCGCGACGATGCCCTTGGGCCGGTTCGCATTGCTCGCCTGGATCGCCGCGCGCACGTCCTCCGTGCTGATGCCGTATTGATTGAGCGCGAACGGCTCGAGCTCGATGCGCACCGCAGGCAGCGATCCGCCGCCGATCTGCACGTCGCCGACACCCTCGACCTGCAGCAGCCGCTGGTTGAGGACGTTCGACGCCTCGTCGTAGATCTGCCCCGGCGTCTTCGTCTTCGACGTGAGCGCCAGGATCATGACCGGCGCCGCGGACGGGTTGACCTTGCGGTACGTCGGATTCGAGCGAAGCGTGGCCGGCAGATCGACGCGCGCCGCGTTGATCGCCGCCTGCACGTCGCGCGCGGCGCCGTCGATGTCGCGCCGCAGGTCGAACTGCAGCGAGATCCGCGTCGCCCCGATCGAGCTCGTCGACGTGATCTCGTTGACGCTCGGGATCGTGCCGAGACGGCGCTCGAGCGGCGTCGCAACGCTGCTCGCCATCGTCGCGGGACTCGCGCCGGGAATGCTCGCGTTGACCGAGATCACCGGCAGCTCGATCGTCGGCAGCGACGCGACCGGCAGCACGAAGAACGCGGCGATGCCCGCGAGCGCGATGCCGGCGGTCAGCAGCACCGTGCCGATGGGCCGCAGCACGAACGGGCGCGACAGATTCATCCTGCGTGCCCCGCGGCGTCGCCGGGCGCCGCGTCGACGTCCTCGCGCGCGATGCGGCGCGTGCGCCCGCCGCCGAGCCGGTCGAACGCGAGGTAGATCACCGGCGTGGTGAACAGCGTCAGCATCTGGCTCACGATCAGGCCGCCGAAGATCGCGAGCCCGAGCGGGCGGCGCAGCTCCGCGCCGACGCCGAAGCTCAGCATCAGCGGCACCGCGGCGAACAGCGCGGCGAACGTCGTCATCAGGATCGGCCGCAGGCGCAGCAGCGCCGCCCGGTGGATCGCATCGCGCGCGGCGAGTCCATCGTTGCGCTCGGCGTCGATCGCGAAGTCGATCATCATGATCGCGTTCTTCTTGACGATGCCGATCAGCAGGATGATGCCGATGATCCCGATCACGCCGAGGTCGTTGCCGGTGACGATGAGCGCGAGCAGCGCGCCGACGCCCGCCGACGGCAGCGTCGACAGGATCGTCAGCGGATGCACGTAGCTCTCGTAGAGCACGCCGAGCACGATGTAGACGCAGACGATCGCGGCGAGGATCAGCCATAGCTGGTTGACGAGCGACCGCTCGTAGGCGCCCGAGGCGCCGAGGAACGTGAGCGTGATCGTCGACGGCAGGCCGATGTCGCGCGCGGCCTGGCGGATGGCGTCGACCGCCTTGCCGAGCGCCACCCCGGGCGCGGTGTCGAAATTGAGCGTGCTGACCGGATACTGGCCGACGTGCGTGATCTGCAGGGGCGCGAGCCGCTCGGTGATGGTCGCGAAGGCGGACAGCGGCGTCGGCCGGCCGCTCGCCGAGATCAGGTTCAGCCTGCCGACGTCCGCGGCCCCCGTCGCGAGACCGGGCGCCGCCTCGAGGATCACGCGATACTGGTTCGTGTCGGTGAAGATCGTCGAGACGATGCGCTGGCCGAACGCGCTGTACAGCGCATCGTCGACGGCGCTGGCGGTGATGCCGAGCCGCGACGCGGTGTCGCGGTCGACGGCGACGTTCGCGGTGAGGCCCTGCGCCCCCGCGTCGCTGCTGGCGTTGCGCACCTGCGGCACGCTCGCGAGCCGCGCGATCAGCCGGCCCATCCATTGCGTGATCTGCGCGCCGCTGACGCCTTCGAGCGAGGCGCGGTATTCGGTGGGACCGGTCTCGGCGTCGATCGTCAGGTCCTGCGTCGGCTGCAGATAGAGCGCGACGCCGGGGACCGCGCTCACGCGCTCGCGCAAGCGGCTCATCACCGCCTGCTGGTCGCCGTGCGCAGGCCGGAGGTTGATCAGCATGCTGCCCGTCTGCAGCATCGTGTTGTTGGCGGCATCGACGCCGACGATCGAGCTCAGGTTCGCGACGGCCGGATCCGCGAGGATCGCGCGCGCGGCCTGCGCCTGCAGCTCGGCCATCCGCTCGTAGGAAACGTCCTGCGCGGCCTGGACGCGCGCGCGAAGCTGCCCGGTGTCCTGCGTCGGGAACAGCCCCTTGGGGATCGCGATGTAGAGCAGCACCGTGACGACGAGCGTCGCGAGCGCGACCGCCAGCGTGAGGCCCTGGTGATCGATCACCCAGGCGAGCGAGCGGTCGTAGAGGCGCACCACGTCGGCGTAGAGCCGCCGGGTGCGCGAGCGCGGCGCGCCGTCGGCGCTCCCGTCGGGCCGGGGCGCGAGCCAGCGTGCCGACATCATCGGGACCATCGTCAGCGACACCACCGCCGAGATGAGAATCGTGATCGCGAGCGTCACGGCGAACTCGCGGAACAGCCGTCCGACGACGTCGCTCATGAAGAGCAGCGGGATCAGGACCGCGACGAGCGAGATCGTCAGCGAGATGATCGTGAAGCCGATCTGGGTGGCGCCCTTCAGCGCCGCGCGCAGCGGCGGCTCGCCGCGCTCGATGTAGCGCGCGATGTTCTCGATCATCACGATCGCGTCGTCGACGACGAATCCGGTGGCGATCGTGAGCGCCATCAGGCTCAGGTTGTTCAGGCTGTAACCGAGCAGGTACATCAGGCCGAAGGTGCCGATCAGCGAGATCGGCACGGCGATGCTCGCGATGACGGTAGCGCGGAGGCTGCCGAGGAACGCGAAGATCACGAGCACGACGAGCACGACCGCGAGCAGCAGCTCCTTCTCCACGTCGTCGACGGACGCGCGGATGCCGCTCGTGCGGTCGGCGAGCACGTCGACGCGCAGTGACGCCGGCAATCCGGCCGTCAGCGCCGGGAGCTGCGCCTTGATCGCATCGACGGTCGCGATCACGTTCGCGCCGGGCTGGCGCTGGACGTTCAGAACGATGGCGGGAATGAGCGCCGCGCCTTCGCCGCTGCGGCAGTCGCCGGAGGGCGGGTCCTGCGGCGACGCCGCGGCCAGCGGCGCCTGCGGCTCGCACGGGAATCCGGCCCATGCGCCGAGCTGCGTGTTCTCGGCGCCCTGCACGACGTCGGCGACATCGGCGATGCGGATCGGCGCGCCGTTGCGGTACGCGACGATCAGGCGCCGGTAGTCGTCGACGGTCAGGAGCTGATCGTTCGAGCCGATCGAGTAGGCGCGCTTCGGACCGTCGAAATTGCCCTTGGCGGCGTTCGAGTTGGCGTTGCCGATCGCCGTGCGCAGCGTATCGAGCCCGATGCCGTACGAGGCGAGCGCCTGCGTGTTCGCCCGGATGCGCACCGCCGGCCGCTGGCCGCCGGACAGCGTCACGAGACCGACGCCGGTGATCTGGCTGATCTTCTGCGCGAGGCGCGTGTTGACGAGGTTCTGCACCTGCGTGAGCGGCATGCTGTCGGAGCTGACCGCGAGCGTCAGCACCGGCGCATCCGCCGGGTTCACCTTCGCGTAGACCGGCGGCGCCGGCAGGTCGGCCGGCAGCAGCGAGCCGCTCGCGTTGATCGCGGCCTGCACTTCCTGCTCGGCGACGTCGAGCGACAGCTCGAGCGAGAACTGCAGCGTGATCACCGACACGCCGGACGCGCTCGTCGAGCTCATGCGCTCGAGCCCGGACATCTGGCCGAACTGCCCTTCGAGCGGCGCCGTGACCGTGTTGCCCATCACCTCGGGGCTCGCGCCCGGGTAGAGCGTCTGCACCTGGATCGTCGGATAGTCGACCTGAGGCAGCGCCGACAGCGGCAGGAAGCGAAAGCCGACGAGCCCGGCGAGCACGATCGCGAGCATCAGCAGCGAGGTTGCGACCGGGCGCTCGATGAAGGGACGCGAAGGGCTTGGATGACCCACCCACGCTTGCGGCTTCGCCGCTGCGCCGCCCCCCGCGGGGGCGGAATTCGCGCCTCGGGGCGGCCCTTCGGCGCTCATCGCCGCAGCCTGCCTTCGGCGGAGGTCGGTCGGTCGGCGCTCGTCCGGATCGTCGCGCCGTCCTTCAGCCGGTCGCCGCCTTCAGTGACGACCTGCTCGCCGAGCGCGAGCCCCTTCGTGATCGCCACATCGTTGACGCCGGAGATGCCGGCGGCGACGTTACGCAGCGAGACCGTGTGGTCGGCATTGACGACGTAGACGAAATCACCGTTCGGACCGTGACGCAATGCGATCACCGGAACGACGACGGCGGCGTCGATCGTGCGCAACTGGAGCTGCACGTTGACGAACTGGTTCGGGAACAGCGCGCCGCTCGCATTCGCGAAGCGCGCCTTCGCCTTGACGGTCCCGGTCTGCACGTCGATCTGGTTGTCGAGCGTGAGGAACGTGCCCTCGTCGAGCTTGCGCGTGCGGCCGCTGTCCCACGCCGTGACCGGCAGCGTCGCGCCGGCGGCAATGCGCTCCTTGACCTCGGGCAGGCGCTCCTGCGGGATCGAGAACTGCACGTCGATCGGCGCGATCTGCGTGATCGTCGCCACACCGGTGGCGCTGCCGGCCGCGATGTAATTGCCGGCGTCGACGGGGCGCAGACCGACGCGGCCGGCGATCGGTGCGACGATGCGCGACCACTGCAGATTGAGCCGCGCGGCGGCTTCGTTCGCCCGGTCGAGCGCCACCGTGCCGGTGAGCTGCTTGACCAGCGCGTCCTGTGTATCGACGGTCTGCCGGGCGATCGAATCCTGCTCGAGCAGAACCTTGTAGCGCTCGAGCTGCACGCGCGCGGCGTCGAGCTGCGCCGCGTCGCGCAGCCGCGCGGCGATCGCCTGGTCGAGTGCGGCCTGGAACGGTTGCGGATCGATCGTCGCCAGGACGTCGCCCTTGCGCACCATCTGGCCTTCGTTGTAGAGCACCTGCGTGATCACGCCCGACACCTGGGGCGACACGGTCGCGACCGCCACCGGCGTCACGGTACCGAGCGCATCGATGATCACGGGGATGTCGGCCTGGCGCACCGCGGCGACTCCGACGGTGCTCGGCGGTCCGCCGCGTGTACCGCCTGCGGACCCGGGACCGCCCTTGTCGGCGCGCGCACCGGCCGCACCCGCCGCCGCGCCGTAGGATCCGGGCGCCACCGCGGGCGGCCGATGCGTCAGGTACCAGGCGAGCGCCACGATGCCGGCGAGCACCGCGACGGCGATGACGCTGCCGAAGCGCCGGGCGCGCGGCGAAAGAGTCGAAGACGCCGTCGCTGGCGTCGGGGAAGCGGGCGACGACGGCTCATCCATGACGCAGTCCTGTGGGCTCGCGATCCGCATCGCGCGGCGGCTTCGGAACGTTCTCCAACGCACGTCGGGGGCGGCGCCTGCACGTCAGAGGACCGTCGCCCGTGTTGGTTCTGCGCGCGTCGGGATTATGCCGGCGAATGCCGCGGCGGTTTGCAAGCAATCATTTCAACCGTTACCGGCCGTCGACCGGTCGCCTCGAGTTGCAAGCCATCGTTTCAGGCCGCCGAGCGCGCGCCCGCGGCGGCCGGCTGCACGAACGTCATCGGAGTGGCATGCTCGACCGGAAAACCTGCGCTCGTCCACGCGTCGATGCCGCCCTGCAGCGGGCGCACGCGCCGATAGCCCTTCTGCATCAGGATCTGCGCGCCCCTGCGCGCCGATTCCTCGTTCGGACACGCGCAATAGATGACGATGTCGCGGTCGCCGGGGAAGTCGTCCGAGCGCGCGATCGCGTCGAGGTCGAGCAGCACGGCCCCGGGGATGTGCGGGCGCGCGTTGTGCGCGAGCGAGGAGCCGACGTCGATGACGAACGGTCGCGGCTCGCTCGCCAGGCGCTCGCGCAGCTCGTGGATCGAGATCATCGCCGTCGCGAGGAAGCGCGCCAGGCGCCAGCGCTGGAACGCCTTCACCACGACATAGAGCGCAACGAGCGCGCCGACGACGAGCGCCGCGAACGCGAAGTGCTCCGACATCCAGGCGAGCGCGATGTCGATCTGGCGCGCGAACACGGCGCCCGCCGCCATCGCCGCACCCACCCACAGCGCGGCGCTCGCGGCCGACGCGGCGACGAACGCGCCGATACGCATCTTCAACGCGCCGGCGATCGGCGGGGCGACCGTCGCGAAGCCCGGCACGAACTTCGATACGACGACGGAGAAGAAGCCCCAGCGCTCGAAGATGCCCTCGGTCTGCCGCACGCAGGTGTCGGGCGACAGCGAGATGCGGCAGAGAAAGCGCAGCACCGGGTAGCCATAACGTCGGCCGAGCCAGAACCACAGCAGATCGGCGACGAGCGATGCCGCGACCGAGATCGCGAACGCCTGCGTGAAATCGATCCTCCCGGCGAGCGCAAGCGCGCCCGCGAGCATCATCGTCGGCACCGCGGGAATCGGCAGGCCGAGTTGCTGGAGCAGGACGTTGAACCCGACGAGGGGAACGCCGTATCGGAGAAGCTCGCTTGCGATCGAATCCATGCTGGGTCTCGTGCACCGGGAGATCTTGCCAGATGGGCATGCTAACGCCGCTTCCCAAGGGGCTCGCGCATACGCGACAATTCCGCTCCCGGCGTGCGTTGGCGCCGAACAAGCATATTCGCTTGCGGAGGAAGCCGCATGGATGTCCCGCAGCCACCGCCCGCTCCGGCGTCATCGACGGCCACCGGGGAGGGGCCCGCCCCGCCGCCGCGGCAGCTCGCCGCCGGAGAGGGCGCCGCCTGGTGGGCGGAGAGCTGGCGCATCTTCGGTGCGGCGCCCTGGGTGTGGCTCGGCATCCTGGTCGTCTTCTGCGTGCTGTCGATCGCGCTCGTCATGGTGCCGGTCGTCGGCAGTCTCGCGCATACGGTGCTCACGCCGGTGTTCGCCGGCGGCGCCATGCTCGGCTGCCATGCACTCGCCCGCGGCAGGCCCCTGACGCTGGGGCACCTGTTCGAGGGATTCCAGGGTGGACGCTTCGCACCGCTCGCGATCCTCGGGTTGATGTGGCTCGCGATGCTGTTCGTGATCGCGATCGTCATGGTCGGCACCGTCTTCCTGACGCTCGGGGCGGCGGGGCTTGCGGCGCTCATGGATTACAGCACGGCGGCGCAGATCGATTACGCCGCGCTCGCGTCGGCCGGCGCGGCGATCGCCGTCGTCGGGCTGGTCGCGCTCGCGGTTGCGCTGCTCGCCGCGATGGCCTACTGGTTCGCGCCGGCGCTGGTCGTGCTGAACGGCGAGCCCCCGCTCGCCGCGCTGCAGAAGAGCTTTGCCGCGTCGCTGCGCAATTTCGGCGCGTTCCTGCTGTACGGGCTGATCTTCATCGGCCTTGCGATCGTCGCGTCGATTCCGCTCGGCCTCGGCTGGCTCGTGCTCGGCCCGATGCTCGTCGGGAGCTGCTACGCGGGGTGGCGGACGATCTTCGGGCGCTGAGGGAACGAAGCTCGCCGGGTCCGGGACTCAGTACCCGGCTTTCGGCCCCTCGTCCCGTTGCAGTCAATGCGCCTTCTCCCAATTCGACCCGTGGCCGACGTCCACCTTGAGCGGCACGCGCAGCGTCGCGACCGACGTCATCAATTCCGGCAGCTCGCGCAGCACGCGCGCCAGCTCGCCGTCGGGCGCCTCGAGCACGAGCTCGTCGTGCACCTGCAGGATCAGGCGCGTGGCGAGCCGCTCGCCGTCGAGATGCCGCTGCACGGCGATCATCGCGAGCTTGATCAAGTCGGCGGCCGTACCCTGCATCGGCGCGTTGATCGCGGCGCGCTCGGCACCCGAGCGCCGTGGCCCGCTCGCGGCGCGGATGTCGGGCAGGAAGAGCCGCCGGCCGAAGACCGTCTCGACGTAGCCCTGCTCGCGCGCGAGCGCACGCGTGCGCTGCATGTAGGCGGCGACACCCGGGTAGCGGGCGAAATAGCGATCGATGAACTGCTGCGCGGCGGCGCGCTCGATGTTGAGCTGCGCCGCGAGGCCGAACGCGCCCATTCCGTAGATCAGGCCGAAATTCACGGCCTTGATGTAACGGCGCTGATCGGCGGAAACGTCCTCCGGCGCGACGCCGAAGATCTCCGCCGCCGTCGCGCGGTGAATGTCGGCGCCTGCATGGAACGCGGCCAGGAGCGCCGGATCCTCGGACAGGTGCGCCATGATCCGCAGCTCGATCTGCGAATAGTCGGCCGATATCAGCGTATGGCCGGACGACGCGATGAACGCCTCGCGGATGCGCCGCCCGTCCCCGGTGCGCACCGGAATGTTCTGCAGATTCGGCTCGGTGGAGGCGAGGCGGCCCGTCACCGCCGTCGCCTGCGCGAACGTCGTATGCACGCGGCCGGTGCGCGCGTTGACCATCGCGGGGAGCTTGTCCGTATACGTCGACTTGAGCTTGGTCGCGGCCCGGTAGTCGAGCAGCACCTTCGGCAACGGGTAATCGGCGGCGAGCTCCTGCAGCACGTCCTCGTCGGTCGACGGCTGACCGGTCGCCGTCTTCTTCTTCACCGGCAGCTTCATCCGCTCGTAGAGGATCTCGCAGAGCTGCCGCGGCGAGCCGAGGTTGAACGGGGTGCCCGCGAGGCGATGCGCGTCCTGCTCGAGCGCGAACGCGCGCTCGCCGAGATCGCGGCTCTGCGCGGCGAGCAGCCGCGCGTCGACGAGGACCCCAGCTCGCTCCATCCGAAACAACACGTCGCGCACCGGCAGCTCGATCGTCCCGTAGACGAACGAGAGCTTCGCGTCACGCTCGATCTGCGGAAAGAGGTGCGCGTGCACGCGCAGCGTGACGTCGGCGTCCTCGGCGGCGTATTCGGTCGCACGCTCGACGGCGACCTGCTCGAATGGAATCCGGTTGGCGCCCTTGCCCGTGACGGCGTCGTAGCCGATCGTCGCGAGGTCGAGGTGCCGGCGCGCGAGACTCGCGAGATCGTGCGGCCTGTGCGATTCGAGGACGTACGACTGCAGCAGCGTGTCCTGCGTCGCGCCCCGGAGCTCGATCGCGTGATTGGCGAGTGCGTGCTGGTCGAACTTGAGATTCTGACCGAGCTTCGGGCGCCCGGCGTCCGAGAACCATGTCGCGAGGCGTGCGAGCA
>DASURV010000072.1:0-2160 GCA_036375455.1 Casimicrobiaceae bacterium
GGCACGTGGTTGTAGCTGTAAGCCTCGAAGCGGCGAAGGTCGGGCGCGTCGTCGCGCCAGCCGCGCGGCCGGTAGGGCGCGGTTACGAAAACGACGCCGCCGGCGCGAAGCAGCGCGAGGCAACGGCGCAGCGTCGCGACCGGCTCGACGACGTGCTCGATGACATGCGTGAGCGAGATCACGTCGTAGGGTGCGTTCGCGTCGAGGCGCTTATCGTCGACGCTTCCCTGCACGTAGCGATCCACCCACGCGCATCGCGTGGCCGCTTCGGGCGACACGTCCTGCGCCACGGTGACGCATGCGGGATTGCGCGCCTTGGCGGCGCGGCACATCCAGGCGAGGCCGGCGCCGACCTCGAGGATCGCGAGCGCGCGTTCGCGCGGCCACCGGCGCAGCGCCGAGATCCGCTCGAGTGCGTCCGTCATGTAGCCGACGATACTCGCCGCGCGCTTCGGATCGGTATATTCGTCGCCGAACTGATTGTGCTCGACGTACATCGCGTGCAGATCGGAAGGCGAGGGCGGCGGCGACAGATAGAGCAGCTGGCCGCAGCCGCAACGGGCGAGGGTGTACCTGGTGCGCGACAGCGCGATCGCCATCGTCGTCGCCAGCTCGCCGATCGCCGCGCCGGCCTCGGCGCAGCCGAGCGGGCATGCCCGCACGGGCCCGGTCGTCTGCGAAGGGGCGTTCACCGGATCGCCCTTCGCGCCGAACGCCGGATTGCACGCAGTGTCATTATCATTTCGCCCTTATCCCATGGGAGATCCCACGAGCGACTTGCATCCCCCGCGCCGGCGACACGACGTCCTGGAAATTCCGATCGTCTGGGTTGCGCTCGTATTGTCGCTGCTCCTGCACGTCGGCGCGCTGTGGCTGTGGCTGCCGAGCCTGCTCGATCGCGCGCACGACGCGAGGTTTGGCGACGGCTCGCAGATCGTTGCCGACTTGCGTCCCGCGGCGCCCCCGAGCGCGCCCCCGCCGGCGCCACCGGTGATCGTCCCGCCGGCACCGCCGGTGATTGCGCCGCCCGTGCCAACGCCCTCGCCGACCCCGCCACCGCCGAAGCGGGCGCCCGCGCCGAAGGCAGCGCGCCCCAAGGCGGCCCCGGTACCTTCAGCGCCGCCTCCGCCGCCGATGGTCGCCGAGCGCGCCCCGGTCGCGATTCCCGCTCCGGCGCCTTCGCCGCCTGAGCCCGCCGCGGTTCCCAATCCGCGCTCCGCGGTCACCGCGGCTCCGCGGGAAAGCGATCTCTCCGCATACATCGAGGCCCGGCGTCGCGCGCGCGGCGAAGCGCCCTCCGAAGCAAGCGCGCCCGCGCCGGCGGCTGCACCCGAAACCGACCGCGAGCGCCTCAATCGCATGGTCGCGTCGAACCTCGGCCTCAACCGCACGCCGAGCTTCGGCTACGACCCCGAGCGCGCGGGGGGCATGTTCCAGATCACGAGCCTCGAGTACGACTACGCCGATTTCTGGTTCTTCGGCCTCAACAAGACGATCAATCGCAACACGAAGCAGAAGATCGTCGTGCGCAAGGGCGACGAGCCCGACATCCGCATCGCCGTCGTGCGCAGGATGATCACGATCATCCGCGATCACGTTTCGGGCGACTTCACGTGGATATCGCGGGCAGGCGCCGTGACGATGTCCGCGCGGCCATCCGAGAACGCCGCGCTCGAGGCCTTCATCATGCGCGACATATTTCCCGATTATCGCTAGTGCCGATCGGCGATGCGCGGCAAGCGCGTGCGATCACCGGACCTTCAGGGTGTCCGCGCGATCTCCGCTCGATACCAGTCGAGGATCTCGCCACCGGTCCACATGACGACGCCGTCGTGTCCGAGGATGTGGTCGTAGAGCGCCTCGAGATAGCGGATGCGATGGGGCACGCCGGTCAGGTACGGATGGATCGAGATCGCCATCACGCGCGGCGCCTTGGCGCCATCCTGATACAGGCGATCGAAGTGATCGCGTCCGCGCCGCAGAATCTCGTCGGACGGCTGCTGCTGCACGGCGCTGATCACGACGTCGTTGATCTCCACCGTATAGGGAATCGACACGAGCGATCCCGTGCGCGTTTTGATCGGCACCGGCTGCTCGTCGAGCACCCAGTCGGCGACGTATTCGATGCCTGCTTCCGCGAGCAGGTCGAGCGTTTCGTCG
>DASURV010000073.1:0-10113 GCA_036375455.1 Casimicrobiaceae bacterium
GAAGGCGAGAAGCTCTCGCGTCAGGGCGACGGCGTCGGGATGACGGGACATGGGATGGCCTCTGCGTATGGGGTTCGAGCGTCGCGCGCGACGGGGGTGTCGCGCAAGTGGCACGCGACGAGATGCGCCGGCGCGACCTGCGCGAGCCGCGGCTCCTCGACGCGGCAGCGCTCGAACGCGTACGGACAGCGCGTGTGGAAGCGGCAGCCGGCGGGCAGCTCGCTCGGGCTCGGCACGTCGCCGGCGAGGATGACGCGCTCGCGGCGCACGGTCGGATCCGGCACGGGGACGGCGGACAGCAGCGCCTCCGTGTACGGATGCAGCGGATTGCCGAACAGCGCGCGCGTCGCCGCGAGCTCGACGATCCGGCCGAGGTACATCACGGCGACCCGCTGGCTGATGTGCTCGACGACCGCCAGATCGTGCGCGACGAAAAGATAGGACAGGCCGAACTCCTGCTGCAGGTCGACGAGCAGGTTGATCACCTGCGCCTGGACGGAGACGTCGAGCGCCGAGACCGGCTCGTCGCAGACGATCAGCTTCGGCCGCGGCGCGAGCGCGCGCGCGATGCCGAGCCGCTGCCGCTGCCCGCCGGAAAATTCGTAGGGATAGCGCGCCATCTGGTCGGCGCGCAGGCCCACCCTTTCGAGCAGCCCGCGGGCGCGCTCGGTGACTTCGCGCTCCGATGCGCGCTCGAAGTTGCGGATCGGCTCGCCGACGATGTCGACGGCGCGCATGCGCGGATTGAGCGACGCGTAGGGGTCCTGGAACACGGCCTGCAGCTCGCGCCGGTACGGCCGCATCGCCGCGTCGGGCAGGCGGTCGATGCGCTCGCCGCGCCATTCGATCGTTCCCGCCGTCGGATCGGTGAGGCGCAGCACGGTCTTCGCGATCGTCGATTTGCCGCAGCCGCTCTCGCCGACGAGCCCGAGCGTCTCGCCCTCGGCGATGCCGAAGCTCACCTCGTCGACCGCATGAACCTCGCCGCGCGCGCGTCCGAAGACGCCGCCGCGCAGCGGATAATGCTTGGTGAGTCCCGACACCGCGAGCAGGAGCCTGGCGCTCGGCCCGTCCGCGCCGCCGCGCGCGGTGCGATTGGTCGTGCTCATCGTCGCTCCGCGTCGGCCGCGACGCGCTCCGATTCCCAGCAGGCCGCCAGGTGCGCGGTCGCCTTCGGCTCGAGCGGCGGGTATTCGCTGCGGCAGCGCGCGGTCGCGTAAGCGCAGCGCGGCGCGAACGCGCACCCGACGATCGGCTCGACGAGCGAGGGCACGGTCCCGGCGATTTCGGCCAGCCGCCCGCGCCCGGTATCGCCTGCACGACCCGCGCCGGCCGCGCGCAGTCTCGGAATGGACTCGAGCAGGCCGCGCGTGTAGGGATGCCGCGGACGCGCGAACAGCGCGCCGACCGGCGCCTCCTCGACCTTGCGGCCCGCATACATCACGACGACGCGCTCCGCCATCTCCGCCACCACGCCCAGGTCGTGGGTGATGAGGACGATCGCGGCGCCGCTCCTGCGCTTCAACTCGCGCATCAGGTCGAGGATCTGCGCCTGGATCGTCACGTCGAGCGCGGTCGTCGGCTCGTCGGCGATCAGCAGGCGCGGCTCGCACGCGAGCGCCATCGCGATCATCACGCGCTGCCGCATCCCGCCCGAAAGCTGATGCGGATATTGCGCGGCGCGGCGCTGCGGCTCCGGGATCCTGACCTGTCCGAGCAGATCGATCGCCCGCTGCGCTGCCCGCTCGCGGGCGAGGCCCCGATGCACGACCAGCGTCTCGGCGATCTGGCGGCCGATCGTGAGCACCGGGTTGAGCGAGGTCATCGGCTCCTGGAAGATCATCGCGATCGCGTCGCCGCGAACCTTGCGCATCTCGGGCTCGGACAGGCGCAGCAGGTCGCGCCCCTCGAACAGCACGCGCCCGCCGACGATCCTTCCCGGCGGCGATGCGACGAGGCGCATGATCGACAGCGACGTCACGCTCTTGCCGCATCCCGATTCACCGACGACCGCGAGCACCTCGCCGCGCCCGACGGACAGCGAAACGCCGTCGACGGCGCGCACCACGCCGTCGCGGGTGAAGAAATGCGTCGTGAGCCCTTCGACGTCGAGCAGCGCGGCCGATGCGTCGGGCGCGGCATTCATCGCGCCACCCGTCACATCCGCCGGGCGAGCCGGGGATCGAGCGCGTCGCGCATCCCGTCGCCGAGCAGGTTCACGGCGAGCACCGTCAGCGACAGGCAGACGCCGGGAAACAGGATCAGGTACCCGGCGATCTGGAACAGGCTGCGTCCCTCCGCCATGATGTTGCCCCAGCTCGGGATGTTCGGCGGCGTTCCCGCGCCGATGAACGACAGGATCGCCTCGGTGATCATCGCGGACCCGCACACGTACGTCCCCTGCACCAGCAGCGGCGCGACGATGTTGGGGAGGATGTGGCGCGCCAGGATGCGCGGCAGCGTCGTCCCCGCGGCGATCGCCGCCTCGACGTACGTCTGCTCGCGCACCGTCAGCACGAGGCTGCGGACCAGGCGCACGACGCGCGGCACCTCGGCCAGCGTGATCGCCGCGATCACGTTGCCGACGCTCGCCTTGGTCAGCGCCATCAACGCGATCGCGAGCAGCACGGACGGAATCGACATGAGGCCGTCCATCACGCGCATCACCGCGGCGTCGAGCCAGCGGATGTAGCCGGTCACGAGGCCGATCATCACGCCGACGAGCGTCGACAGCGCCGCAACGGCGAGACCGACGACGAGCGACACCCGTGCACCGTACACCACGCGGCTGTACACGTCGCGGCCGAGCATGTCGGTGCCGAACCAGAAGCTCGCCGACGGGGGCCGCAGGCGCTTCACCGGCGACACCGCCTCGGGGTCGACCGTCCCGAGCCACGGCGCGAGGATCGCGATCGCGACCATGCCGAGGAGGATGGCGCCGCCGACGAGCGCCATCGGATGGCGGCGAAACGCCTCGCGGAAGCGCCGCCACGTCGGGGACACCGATCTGCCGGCGACCGCCGGCGCCGCGTCGAGCGTCGTCGTGCTCATGTTGCGTAGCGGATGCGCGGATCGAGCAGCGCATACGACAGGTCGACCGCGAGATTGACCAGCACGTAGACGGCGGAAAAGAGCAGCGTGACGCCCTGGATGATCGGATAGTCGCGGCGCAGGATCGCGTCGACGGTGAGCCGGCCGATGCCGGGAAGCGCGAACACGGTCTCCGTCACGATCGCGCCGCTGATCAGCAGCGCGACGCCGATGCCGATGATCGTCATCACCGGGATGGCCGCGTTCTTGAGGGCGTGGCCGATCAGCACCTCGCGCGGCGCGAGCCCCTTCGCCTGCGCGGTGCGCACGTAATCCTGCGCCAGCACGTCGAGCATGCTGGCGCGCGTGATGCGCGCGATCAGCGCGACGTAGACGGTGCCGAGCGCGATGCTCGGCAGGATCAGGTGGCGCAGCCACTCCCATGCGCCGTCGCGAAAGCTGCGGTAGCCCTGGACCGGCAGCCAGTCGAGCCGGATCGAGAACGTGAGGATCAGGATGTACGCGAGCACGAACACCGGCACCGAGAAGCCGAGCACGGAGAACGCCATCACCGCGCGGTCGAGCCACGTGCCCGCCCGGGCCGCCGCGACGACGCCGAGGGGGACGGCGACCGCGATCGCGACCACCAGCGTGCAGAGCGTGAGCGAAAGCGTCGGCTCGACCCGCTGTCCGATGAGCTGCGTGACGGGCAGATTGGTGAAGATCGACGTGCCGAGATCGCCGTGCGCGAGCGCCCAGAGCCAGCGCCCGAACTGGACGACGAAAGGCTCGTCGAGACCGAGCCGGGCGTGGATGCGCCGGATGTCCTCATCGGTGGCGATATCGCCGGCGATGACCGCCGCCGGATCGCCCGGAGTCAGATAGAGCAGCGAGAACACGACGAACGCGACGACCGCCATGACGACGACGGTCGAGGCGAGACGCCGGACGATGTACGCGATCATCCGGCGTCGGGCCGGGGGACTGCCGCCTCAGCGGGAAGCGATCCCGCGAGGGGGCCGATCGCTGCTAGCGCTTTTCCACGTTCCACATGAGCGTGATCGGCGCGATGATCACCCCGCTCAGGTTCGTGCGATAGGCCGTCGGAAGAATGAACTGCGCCGTGGGAATGTACGGCACGAATTCGAACGCCCGCTCCTGCACCGCCTCCGCCGCCTTCTTCGAGGCCGCGGCATCGGTCGCCGCGAACCACGCGTCGCGCAATTGCTCGAGCTTCGGATCGTCGGGCCACCCGAACCACGCCTTCTGTCCCGAGCCGCGGACGGCGAAATTCACCGCGGGCGTCGTGAGGTCGGGGCCCACGAGCCACGTGTGGAAGATCGACCAGCCGCCCTTGTCCACCGGCTCCTTCGACGTCCGGCGCGTGATCAGCGTGCCCCAGTCGCCCGCCTGCAGCTCGACGTTGAGGCCGAGCTTGCGCAACAGCTCGGCGGTCAGCAGCGATTGCGAATGCACGATCGGCTGGTCGGTCGCCGAGATGATGACGATCTTCTCGCCCTTGTAACCCGCTTCCTTGATCAGCTCCTTCGCCTTCGCGAAGTCGCGCTTGCCCTTCATCGCCCCCGCGCCGACCTCGCTCGAAAGCGGGGTGCCGCAGGTGAAATACGAATAGCACGTGCGCCCGTTCTTCGCGTCGCCCGCGATCCCCAGCACGTAGTCGTTCTGGTCGATCACGTAGAGGAGCGCCTCGCGCATCTTCACGTTGTTGAAGGGCGGATACAGGAAGTTGAAGCGGATCATCCCCATCGAGCCGAGCGGGTCGATGTTCTCGACCCTGATGCTCTTGTTCTTCTCGAGCAGCGGAATCAGGTCCGGCGGGAGCTGCTCCCACCAGTCGACTTCGCCGGCGTTGAGCGCGGCCGCCGCGGTGGCGGAGTCGGGAATGTAGATCCATTCGACGCGGTCCACCTTGACCACCTTGCCGCCGGCCGCCCACGACGGCGGCTCCTTGCGCGGCACGTAGTCGGTGTTCTTCACGTAGACGACCTTGCTGCCCGGGACCCATTCCTCCTTGACGAACTTGAACGGCCCCGAGCCGATCGGCTCGGTGATGTTCGTCGACGCGTCCGTCTTCGCGATCCGCTCGGGCATGATGAACGGTACGTTCGACGAGGGCTTCGCGAGCGCCTCGAGCACCAGCGGAAACGGCCGCGTCAGCCGGAGCGTGAACGTCCTGTCGTTCACGGCCTTCCACGACTCGGTCGCCTCGGCCATCTTCTGGCCGAGCGCGTCGCGCTTCGCCCAGCGCTCGATCGAGGCGATGCAGTCGGCCGAGCGCACCGGCTGGCCGTCGTGGAACCTGAGGCCGTCGCGCAGCGTGAACGTGTAGGTGCGCTGGTCCTGGCTCACCTCGTACTTGTCCACCATCTGCGGCTGCACCTGGAACTTCGCGTCCGTCGCGAACAGCGTGTCGTAGATCATGTACCCGTGGTTGCGGGTGATGTACGCGGTCGTCGTGATCGGGTCGAGAATCCGCAGATCGGCCTGCGGAATGAACTTGAGCACCTTCTGCTGCTGTGCCGACGCCGCCGGAGCGCCGAGCGCCGCCGCGAGGACGAGCGCGCACAGCATCGCCAGTGAACGAAACCCGGGATGTCTGGTCATTCTGGATCTCCGTGACAGGAATGCGGACGCAGCGACGGGCGCCGCGGTTGCCGGCGCGGCAGGCATTCTAGCCCGGATATTCCGCCCGGTCCTGCTAGCATTGCGGGATGGGCGCTGCGCCGGCCGTCCCCCGTCCAGACCATGAACCGCGCCGATTCCGCACCGACCGACCTGCACGACGCCGCGCGCCGGCTGCGGGCGACGACGCTGCACGAGCTGTTCGCGCGCGATCCCGACCGCGTGACGGCGCTGACGTTCGACTGGAACGATTGGCGCGCGGACATCGCCAAGGAGCGCATCGACGCCGAGACGCTGAACGCGCTGCTCGCCGTCGCCGAGCATGCCAACCTGGCGCATTGGATCGCGGCGCTTTTCGCCGGCGAGAAGATCAACCTGTCCGAGCGGAGGCCGGTCCTGCATCCGCTGCTGCGTGCGCCCGCCTCGACGCACGCGATCGTCGACGGCAGCGACGTCACCGCGCAGATGCGCGCGACGCGCGAGCGGATGGCGACGTTGACGAGCGCGATCCGCGAAGGCCGGCGCAAGGGAGCGAGCGGACGCCCGCTGCGGACCGTCATCAACATCGGCATCGGCGGCTCGGACCTCGGGCCGCGGCTCGCCTGCGAAGCGCTCGCCGGCGTCGACGACGCGCGAAGCGGCGCCCCGGACGTCGCATTCGTTTCCAACGTCGACCCGGAGCATCTGACGCGCGCGCTCGCGCATCGGGACGCCGCGTCGACGCTGTTCATCGTCACGTCGAAGACGTTCACGACGCAGGAGACCCTCGCCAACGCGCAAAGCGCGCGGGAGTGGCTCGCGCGCGGGCTCGGCGCCGAGCGCGACCTCGCGCCGCATTTCATCGCCGTGACGTCGAACGCGGACGCCGCCGGTCGCTTCGGAGTCCGCGCCGACGACATCCTGCCGATGGCCGAAGGTGTCGGCGGCCGCTATTCGCTGTGGTCGGCGGTGGGGCTCGCGATCGCCGTGCGCGCGGGGTGGCAGGCGTACGCGGACCTGCTCGGCGGCGCCCAGGCGATGGACACGCATTTCCGGATGGCGCCGCTCGCGCGCAATCTTCCGGTCATCCTCGGGCTGCTCGGCTACTGGAACGCGCGCTGGCTCGGGCACGACCAGCGCATCGTCGTCCCGTATGCACACGCGCTGGCGCGGCTTCCGGCCTACCTGCAGCAACTGCAGCTCGAGAGCAACGGCAAGAGCGTCGCGCGCGACGGCACCCCGGTGACCGGTCCCACGGCCCCGGCACTATGGGGCGATGTCGGCACCGACTGCCAGCATGCGTTCTTCCAGTGGCTGCACCAGGGCACGCACGAAGTGCCGGTCGAGTTCATCGTGCCCGTGCGGGCGGCGCATCCGCTGCGCGACCAGCAGCGGCTCCTCGTCGCGAACGCACTGGCGCAGGCGCAGGCGCTGCTCACCGGCCGTGGCGAGATCGCGCTGCGCGCGGAGCTCGGCGCGCAGGGCCTGGCCGGCGCGGAGCTCGACGCGGCCGTGCATGCCCGGCGCTGCCCCGGCAACCGCGCGTCGACGACGCTGCTGCTGCCGATCCTCGACGCGCATAACCTCGGCGCGTTGCTCGCGCTCTACGAGCACCGGACGTTCGTCGAGGGCGTGCTCTACGGGATCAACTCGTTCGACCAGTGGGGCGTGGAGCTCGGCAAGACGCTCGCGAAGCCGCTCGTCGCGTCGCTCGCCGACGGCACGCCGCTGCCCGACGAAACCGATCCGTCCACGCGCTCGCTCGCCGCGCACGCGCGCTCGCTCGCCGCGGCGAAGCGCTGACGAAGCGGTTCGCCGCTCAATCCCTCCTCCCGTCGAACCGTGCGCGAATGGCCTCGGAGAGAGCGGCGACCGCCGCGGCGTAGAGGCGGCTCTTGTTGTAGCGTGTAATGACGTAGAAGTTCGGAAACGCGATCCACAGGCTCGAGGCATCAGCGTCCGTCTCGGCCGCCTCCTCGAGTGCCAGCAACCCGACCGGCTCGGGCGCCAGCGGATCGGGCAAGCGCTCCGCCGCGACGCCGTCGGCGTTCCACGCGGCCAGCGGCCGCCGCTCGCTGATCCCGCCATCGAGCCTGCTCAGTGCGGCCTCGCGCTGCGACGCCGCGACCGAGGCCCGCGACCACACCGGCTGGCCGCGCAGCCAGTCGTGGCGGGCGAGATAATTCGCGACGCTGCCGATCGCATCGTCGCCGCTGCGCCACAGGTCGACGTGGCCGTCGCCGTCGAAGTCGACCGCGTAGCGGCGCACGCTGCCCGGCATGAACTGGGGCACGCCGACCGCGCCCGCGAACGAGCCCTTCGGCACGAGCGGCGAAAAGCGCTCGTCGCGCGCGAGCAGCAGGAAGTCGCGCAGCTCGCCGCGAAAGAACGGCGCGCGCCGCGGGTAGTCGAACGCCAGCGTCGTCAGCGCGTCGATCACCCGGTAGCCGCCGAGGTTGCGCCCGTAGAACGTCTCGACGCCGATGATCGCGACGACAATCTCGGGCGGCACGCCGAACTGCGCCTGCGCGCGCGCAAGCGCCCCCGCGTGCTCGCGCCAGAACGCGATGCCGCCGTCGATGCGATCCGCGGAGAGGAATTGCGGCGCGTACTCGAACCATTTCGGCGGCTCGAGGATCGGCCGCTGCATCGCGGCGATGATCTTCGGCTGGAAGCGCACGTCGCGGAACCAGCGCGTCAGCGTCGCGCGCGAGAACCCATGCTCGCGCGCGAGCGAGTCGATGAACTCCCGCACGTCCGCGCGGCGTTCGTAGCCGGATGCGGCCGCCGCCGCGGACGAGCGCTCGTGCCGGGGCGCCGCATCCGACGGGGTGGCGGCGACGAGCGCAATCGCCGTCACGATCGCGACCAGCCTTCGGTGCTGCGAAATCAATGGCCCTCCAGCAAGCGGACGCAATGGTATCTTCGCACGCGCCGCAAGTCGATCTCACCCCGGATGCCCCCCGTCTACCCGTGGCTTCGTCCGCTGCTGTTCGCGGCGGACCCCGAGGCCGCGCACGCGCTGACGCTCGCCGGCCTCGACGTCGCGGCGAGGACCGGGCTCGGGCGGCTGGTCGCGCCCGCGCTTCCCGCGTCACCCGTCGACGCGATGGGGCTTCGCTTCCCCAACCGCGTCGGCCTCGCGGCCGGTCTCGACAAGAACGCCGAGCATCTCGCCGGACTCGCGACGCTCGGCTTCGGCTTCCTCGAGGCGGGCACCGTCACGCCCCGCGCGCAGCCCGGCAATGCGCGCCCGCGCCTGTTCCGCATCGCCGCCGCGCAGGCGCTCGTCAACCGCCTGGGCTTCAACAATGCCGGCGTCGAGCGCTTCGTCGCGAACGTCGAGCGGTCCGGCTACCGCGGCATACTCGGCATCAACATCGGGAAGAACTTCGACACGCCGAACGAGCGCGCCGCCGACGACTACGTCGCGTGCCTGCGCGCCGTGCACGCGCACGCGAGCTACGTGACGATCAATGTATCGTCGCCGAACACGCAGGGATTGCGCGATCTCCAGGCCGAGGAGGCGCTCGGGAGACTGCTCGCGCGGCTCGTACGCGAGCGCGACGACCTCGCGCAGCGCAGCGGCCGGCGCGTGCCGCTCGCCGTGAAGATCGCCCCGGATCTCGACGACGGCGCCCTGCGCGCGATCGCGCGGCTGCTCGCCGCGCACCGGATCGACGGCGCGATCGCGACGAACACGACGCTCGCGCGCGACGGCGTCGCGGGGCTCCCGCACGCCGCGGAGCCGGGCGGGCTCTCGGGGGCGCCGCTGCGGGAGCGGGCGACGGCGGTGCTGCGCACGCTTGCGAAGGCGCTCGATGGCGCGCTGCCGATCGTCGGCGTCGGCGGCATCATGTCGGGGAACGACGCACGCGAGAAGCTCGCCGCCGGTGCGACGCTCGTCCAGCTCTATACCGGCCTGATCTACCGCGGACCCGCGCTCGTCGGCGAATGCGTCCGGGCGCTCGCGAGCCGATGAATGACGGCACGCGACCAGAAGCATCGACGCTCGGACAGCCTGGCCCGCGCATCGTAGATGCCGATTCTTTCCATCTGCAGTCTCTGTCTAGACAGAAGCTTCATTCTAGCTTCCGGTTTGTCGTGTGTCACGCTGGGGGGCGCGCTCCAATCGAGCCTGCTCCCAGCCGCGCTCCCGACGAGCACCCGTCTTCCCCGAACGGCGCGCGACGCGAGCGAGCAACTTCATGCGATGCCCGATTTCGTGGGGGCAGCGCCGCGCGAGCTGCGGCGCTATCTCGTCGATGAGCTGACCCCCGCGTTCGAGCGGATGGGATTCACGACGGCCCTCTGGGACAGCCCGGTCGCCGGGGGTCCGCCCTTCCTGTTCGCGGAACGGATCGAGGATCCGGCACTCACGACGGTGCTGATGTACGGCCACGGCGATGTCGTACTCGGGTACGATGGGCACTGGAAGCAGGCGTCCTCGCCGTGGGTGCT
>DASURV010000074.1:0-23848 GCA_036375455.1 Casimicrobiaceae bacterium
CTGGACGGAAAGACGCTGCGGATCCTCCTCGGTGCCGCAGACGAAGGTGACGACCGGCAGGTGCCGCCCCGCCTTCTGCGCGATCCCCCGTGCCTCCGCAATCGCGGTGGCGAGCGTGCCGGCGGGATCGGCGTGCGCGCCGTAGCCGATCACGACGTCGACGACGAGCGCCGCCACCGCCGGATCGCGCGCTGCATCGACGATCTGGTCGCGCCGGGTCGTCACGTCGATCATCGGGTGCGGGCGCCCGAGCGTGAATTCGTCCGCGCCGAAATCGATCGCGCGATGCGCGGCCACCGCGGGCTCGTCGCCGAGGCGATCGGCCGCGTCGAGCGGCACGTTCGATCGGGTGCGCAGGCCGAGCGCGCGCCAGACGAGCTGCGCCTCGGTGCAGAAGGTCCCGCCCGAGTAAAGGCCGTACAGGAAGCGCTGTCCCGGCGCGAGGCGGCTCGCCTCGGCGCCCGCGCGCGCATCGTCCTCGGCGTGCCACGCATCGTCCTCGGCGTGCCGCGCGTCGAGGCGCCCCTGCCCGAGCAGCGCGACCGCCGCCCGCGCCGCATCCTGCAGTGTCGTCACCGGCACGACCTGCGCGGGCAGCTCCGCGCGCGCGAGATCGGCGCCGAGGAAGAGCAGCACGCAGGGCTTGCCGGCCTGCGCGGCGCACTCGACGACGACCTTGGCCACTTCCGGCGCCGGGGGCTTCGCGACGATGCCGATGACGCGCGTTTCGGGGTCCGCCGCCAGCAGCTCGATGCCCTGGCGCATCGTGATGCCGCCGATCTCCCGGTAGACATCGCGGCCGCCGGTGCCGATCACCTGCGATACGCCCTCGCCGAGGGCGTGGACGCGGCACGTCACTTCCTGCAGCCCGGTGCCCGATGCGCCGACCCATCCGATCGCGCCCCTGCGCACGACGTTCGCGAAGCCGAGCGGAACGCCGCGAATGATGGCGGTGCCGCAGTCGGGTCCCATCACGAGCAGGTCCTTGCGGCGCGCGAGCTCTTTCAGCGCGCGCTCCTGCTCGAGCGGCACGTTGTCGCTGAACAGGAATACGTGAAGGCCCCGGCGCAGCGCCTTCAGCGCCTCTGCGCCGGCGTAGGGCCCCGGAACCGAGATCTGGGCGAGCGCGACATCCGCCGCGGCCGCGACGGCCATCGCGATCGACCGAGGGGGCGCCACCTCGACCGCGCTGTCGCTGCGGGCGGGCTCGCCGCGCAACAGCTTCGCGATCGCGGCGTGAGCGCCGGCAACGGCCTCGTCCGACTGCGCGTCGACGACGATCATCAGGTCGTTCGGACGCGCCGCCTCGAGCTCGGGGCGCCACAGCCCGGCGTCGGCCAGCAGCTCCTTGTTCGCCGGCGTGCCCATCAGCAACGTGGCGCGCTGCACGCCCGGCTGCGCGAGCACGAGCTGACCCGCCCGCATCAGCGCAACGGAATCCTTGTAGAGCCCGGGTTGGATGGTGGTGGAGATCGGCACGCTCGGATTCCTCCTCTGCGATCGCCGCTCGCGATCGCGCTTCGACGCCGCAATTTAGGCGCAGCCGGAATTTCTTTCCAGCGCGTGCGACATATGCTTAAGATTCATGCCGTGAATAGTATCGCCTCGCTGGATCTGAACCTGCTGGTCGCGTTCGACGCGATCGTCAAGGAGCGCAACATCACGCTCGCCGCGCAGCGCATCGGGCTGAGCCAGCCCGCGATGAGCAGCGCGCTCGGGCGGCTGCGCAAGACGTTCAACGATCAGCTCTTCGTGCGCACCGGCAGCGGCATGCAGCCCACGCCCTATGCGCAGCTCCTGGCGCCGCCGATCCAGCGCGCCTGCGAGCTGATCGCGACGTCGCTGCAGATCGGCGCGGAGTTCGAGCCGGCGACGTCGACGCGCGCGTTCAGCTTCTACATGACCGACATCGGCGAGGCGGTCTACCTGCCCCGGCTGCTCTCGGCCCTTGCCGAGCGGGCGCCGCGCACCCGGGTGCAGGTGCTGCGCATTCCCGAGCGCGGTGCGCAGGAGGCGATGGCGGCCGGCGAGGTCGACATCGCGATCGGGCTCTTCCCGAGCCTCAAGGCGGGATTTTTCCAGCAGCGCCTCTACCGCGACGAGTTCGTCTGCGTGTTGCGCGCGGACCATCCGCAGGTCGGCGGCGAGCTCACGCTCAAGCAGTTCGCGGCGCTGCGGCACGCGGTCATCGCGACGGCGGGCACGGGTCACGAGATCACCGTCGAGCGCGCGTTCGGCGAGCAGCGGCTGCGCCGACGCGTGGCACTCACGATCCCGCACTTCATGGCGGTGCCGGTGATCGTCGCGCACACCGACGTCGTCGCGACGGTGCCGCGCCGGCTGGCGCTCGCGTTCGCCGGCTACCCCAACGTCAGGCTCCTCGAGCCGCCGATCCCGATTCCGCAGTTCGAGATCAAGCAGCACTGGCACCGGCGCTATCACCACGATCCGGCGAACAAGTGGCTGCGGCGCCTGCTCGCCGACCTGTTCCTCGAATAGAGGCTCTTCACCGATCTCCGGACCAGCGCCTGGCCGCGGGCCCTGCGTGTCGCCCGCTGCCAAACGCCATCTACGTATCACGCACATCGGCGAAGAACCCGGCCAGGGAGTCCCGCTGCGTATGCGCGGAAGCGGCGGCGCGCAAGTCTACTATCCATCGTGTGAATGCTGCGAATTGGCGCCGCCGCGATGGACACGGACGATCGGCGGGACTATATCTGTCGGCCGCGCATCCGTGCGCGCCCGCCCGGTCGGGCGGTGCGCGCAAGCGTCGCTTCCCCGCCTCCCGGCAACGGCGGCGGTTTTGCGTCTTTCCATGACCAGGAGGTTCGCCATGCTGGGCTCATTTCGCGGTAGGGGACGCTTGCTCGTTCCCGGATTGGCGGCGCTTGCCGCCGGCTTCGTGCTGTCGGGGCCGGCCGCAGCCGCCGATCCGATCAAGATCGGCCTCGTCACCGCGCTGTCCGGTCAATCGGCGAAGGCCGGCGAGGCGATCACGCGCGGCCTCGAGATCGCGATCGACGAAATCAACGCCAAGGGCGGCGTGCTCGGCGGGCGCAAGTTCGAGCTCCTGCGGCGCGACGACGAGGCGAATCCGGCCAAGGGCCAGATCGCCGCGCGCGAGCTGCTGTTCAAGGAGAAGGTGACCGTGCTGTTCGGCGGTCTCGATTCGCCGGTGGCGCTCGCGATCGTGCCGATCGTCAACGCCGAGAAGGTGCCGTTCATGGACCCGTGGGCGGCGGGCACGCCGATCACGCGCAACGGCGCGAACCCGAATTTCGTGTTCCGGGTCTCGGCGGTCGACGAGATCGTCGACAAGGCGATGCTCCAGTACGCGCAGAAGCATTACAACTCCAAGAAGCCGGGCGTGATCGTCGTGAACAACCCGTGGGGCGAGTCGAACCAGAAGGGGCTCCTCAAGGCGCTCAACGAGAAGGGCGTCAAGCCGGCGGGCGTGGAGAAGTTCGAGCCGAACGACGTCGACGTCACGCCGCAGCTCTCGCGCCTCAAGGAGGCCGGCACCGACGCGCTGATGCTGGTCGGCAACGTCGGCCCGTCCGCGCAGGTCGTGAAGTCGCTCGACCGGATGGGATGGAAGGTGCCGATCGTCTCGCACTGGGGTCCCGCCGGCGGACGCTTCACCGAGCTCGCCGGTCCCAACGCCAAGGACGTCGTCTTCGTCCAGACCTACAGCTTCTTCGGCGACCAGTCGGCCACCGGCAAGCGCGTGATCGACATGCTCAAGAAGAAGTACGCCGACATCAAGGGTCCGGGCGACGTGACGCCGGCGGTCGGGGTGGCGAACGCCTACGATGCGATGCACCTGGTCGCGCTCGCGATCGAGAAGGCCGGCAGCACCAGCGGCGACGCGATCCGGCAGGGCTTCTACAAGATCGAGCATTACGACGGGCTGATCAAGAAGTACGACAAGCCGTTCACGCCGGACAATCACGACGCGCTGAACGAAAACGACTACATCTGGACGCGCTTCATCGGCAACGAGATCCTGCCGGTGAACATGGCGAGCAAGTGACGAAAGCGCGGCGCGCGCGTCAGTGCCCCTCGCGCGGCGCGCGCGGCCGCCCGCCGTTGACGACCACGCGGCAGGCATTGAAGCCCAGCATGTAGGCCAGGTCGGCGGGCCGCTCGATCGCCCACAGCGCGAAGTCCGCGGCCTTGCCGGCTTCCAGCGTGCCGACCTCGCTCGCGAGGCCGAGCGCGGCGGCGGCGTGACGCGTCACGCCGGCGAGCGCCTCCTGCGGCTTCAGCCGAAACAGCGTGCACGCGAGGTTCATCGCCGCGAGCAGCGATGGCATCGGCGAGGTCCCGGGGTTGCAGTCGGTCGCCACGGCGATCGGGACGCCGGCGTCGCGCAACGCCTGCACCGGCGGCAGGCGCGTCTCGCGCAGGAAGTAGAAGGCGCCCGGCAACAGCACGGCGACCGTTCCCGCGGCCGCCATCGCGGCAACGCCCGCCGGCGACAGGTGTTCGAGATGGTCGGCCGACAGTCCCCGGTATTGCGCGACGAGCGCCGCGCCGCGCTGATCCGACAATTGCTCCGCGTGCAGCTTGACGGGCAGGCGCAGGCGTTGCGCGGCGTCGAAGACGCGGGCCACCTGCTCGCGCGTGAACGCGATCGTCTCGCAAAAGGCGTCGACGGCGTCGACTAGGCCTGCCGCCGCGAGCGCGGGCAGCATCTCGTCGCAGACGAGCGCCACGTACGCGTCGGCGCGACCCGCGTACTCGGGCGGCAGGGTGTGGGCGCCCAGGAACGTCGTGCTTACGCGCAGCGGCTCACTGCGACCGATCGCGCGCGCCGCGCGCAGCATCCGCTCTTCGCTCGCAAGCTCCAGGCCGTAGCCCGACTTGATCTCGAGGCTCGTCACCCCCTCGGCGAGCAGGCTCGCGATGCGCGGCATGCTCGCGGCGACGAGCGCCGTTTCGCTCGCCGCGCGCGTGGCTCGCATCGTCGACACGATGCCGCCGCCGCGCCGGGCGATCTCCTCGTAGGAAGCGCCGTTCTGGCGCGCCTCGAACTCGTCGCTGCGATTGCCCGCGTAGACGATGTGCGTGTGGCAGTCGGTCAGGCCGGGCGTCACCCACTGGCCGGCGCCGTCGTGCTCGAAGGTTGCATCGCGGCGCGGGAGCGCGGCGCGCGGTCCGACCCACGCGATCCGGCCGTCGCGCACGGCGATCGCACCGTCGCGAATCTCGCCGTACCCGGGTCGGCTGCCCGCCATCGTCGCGATATGGACGTTCGTCCACAGCGCGTCCCAGCCCGCGTCGCCCTTGCCCGAATCACTCATCGCTCGCCTTCGGCGCGGACGATCGCGCCGGCGGCGCGGCGCACGATCACCCCGCGCTCGCGCGTTGCCCGTCGCCGGCCTGCGCGTACGGATGCCGCTCGATCCAGTGGCGCGCGATGTCGACGCGGCGGCAGACCCACACGCGCTCGTGCCGCTCGACGTGGTCGAGGAAGCGCTGCAGGCCCTTGAAGCGTCCCGGTCGCCCGAGCAGGCGGCAATGCATGCCCACCGACATCATCTTCGGGCGCTCCGCGCCCTCGGCGTAGAGCGCGTCGAACGAGTCCCGCAGGTACGCGAAGAACTGCTCGCCGGTGTTGAAGCCCTGCGCCATCGCGAAGCGCATGTCGTTGCAGTCGAGCGTGTAAGGCACGACGAGGTGAGGCACGTCGCCGCGCGACGTGCCGACCAGCGTCCAGAACGGCAGATCGTCGCCGTAGTAATCGGCGTCGTAGAGGAATCCGCCATGCTCGACGACGAGGCGGCGCGTGTTCGGGCTGTCCCGGCCCGTGTACCAGCCGAGCGGCGTCGTGCCGGTCAACCGCTCGATGACCTCGACGCCGATGCGCATGTGCTCGCGCTCGGTCGCCTCGTCGACGCTCTGGTAGTGGATCCAGCGCAAGCCGTGGCAGGCGATCTCGTGTCCCAGATCGGCGAACGCGGCCGTGACGTCGGGGTTGCGCTCGAGCGCCATCGACACGCCGAAGATCGTGAGCGGCAGGCCGCGCCGCTCGAACTCGCGCAGGATCCGCCACACGCCGGCGCGCGACCCGTACTCGTAGATCGACTCCATCGACAGGTGGCGCGCCTCGTAGGCCTGCGCGCCGATGATCTCGGAGAGGAACTGCTCGGAGGCCTTGTCGCCGTGCAGGACGCAGTTCTCGCCGCCCTCCTCGTAGTTCAGGACGAACTGCACGGCGACGCGCGCATCGCCGGGCCAGCGCGCGTGCGGAGGGTTGCGACCGTAGCCGACGAGATCGCGCGGATAGGATGGGTCGCGGCGCAACGGATGCCCCTCGCGGTCGACGAAAAAGACTATACGCGCATCGAGCGCCGATCGCGCGTGCGGGCGCTACGCGAACACCGCCTCCAGGTCGATCTCCTCCCCGGGTGCGGAATGGAGATCGAGCGCGCGCTCGACGTGGTCGAGATGGGCGACCATCAGTGCCGCCGCGCGCTCGCCGTCGCCTCTGGCAATCGATTCGAGAATCTCGCCGTGCTCGTGGTACGGGCACGCCGGCGTGTGCGGCGAGTCGTACAGCGCGATGATGAGGCACGTGAGCAGCGCCAGCTCGCGCACCGACTTCACGATGAACGGATTGCCTGTGAGCTCGGCCAGCAGGATGTGGAATTCGCCCGACAGCCGGATGATCGCGCGCCGATCGCTGACCTCGCGCGACGCCGACTCGAGCGCCGTGTTGTCGCGCAGCCGCGCGAGCGCTTCGGGGCTCGCCGCCGACGCCACCGCACGCGCGACGCCGGGCTCCACCAGCCGCCGCGCGTTGAAGACGTTGCGCGCCTCCTCGACGCTCGGGCTCGCGACGAACGTGCCGCGGTTCGGATAGATCGTGAGCACATTGTCGTGCGCGAGCCGCGCGAGCGCCTGGCGGATCTTGGTGCGGCTCACGCCGAACACGCCGGCGAGCCGTTCCTCGACGAGCTTCGTGCCGGGCGGCAGACGGTGCTCCATGATCGCCCCGAGCACCCGCTCGGCGATCGCATCGACGCTCGCCGGCGGCTTGCGTGTCCTGGCGGCCGCTCCGCGGCGGGCTTCCGGCCCCTGGTCAGCGTGAGCTCGAGAGGTATCGTCCATGCGAAACAGTATACCGAAAGCTTAATAGTGTGTATACAGACAGTTTGTGGTGCATGCTAACTCATTGATTTTACACTATCTACGTGCCTGACGTTGATTCCGGTCCAAAATCTCCGATTGACAGCCGATGCGTAGATTGTATTATGCGCGACATACAATTATCAGAACTCCCGCTGCGCAAAGTTTTCGCCTCCGCCAATCAACCCTTCAGGAGATCGCCTTGAGCACCGCCCAGAGCGCAACCATCGCCCTTCCCGCCGCCGCCGCCCGCACGACGGTGCGCTGGAAGATCTTCCTCGTCATGCTGCTGTTGATCTCGATCAACTACATCGACCGCGCGTCGCTTTCGGTCGCGATGCCGCTCATCGGCAAGGAGTTCGAGATCGACGCGGCGACACAAGGGCTGCTGCTCAGCGCCTTCTTCTGGACCTATGCATTCATGCAGGTGCCCGGCGGCATGCTCGCCGACCGCTACAAGCCGCGCATCGTCATCGCGAGCGCCACGATCTTCTGGGGCTTTTTCCAGGCAATTGCGGCGGTCTGTACCGGCTGGGTTTCGCTGCTCCTGACGAGGCTCGGCCTCGGTGCCGCCGAAGCGCCGATCTACCCGGCGGGCGGCAAGCTCAATGCGATCTGGATGACGCAGAACGAGCGCGGTCGCGGCGCGACGCTGCTCGACGGCGGCGCTCCTCTCGGCGCCGCCCTGGGCTCGGTCATCATCGCGGGTCTCATCGCCTGGCTCAGTTCCTGGCGCCTCGCGTTCGTCGTCGCCGGCGTGGGCACCATTCTCGCGGGCATCTGGTGCTGGTTCTACATCCGCAATCACCCGCGCGAGCATCCGCGCGTGAACGAGGCCGAGGCGCGCTACATCGAGGAGGCGCATGCGCGCGAAGATGCCCAGTCGCCGAAGTCGAGCGGCGGGAACGTGATGAACTTCTTCCGTTATCGGTCGGTATGGGCGATGTGCTTCGGCTGGATGTTCTTCAACACCGTCTGGTACGGCCTGCTCACCTGGATGCCGAACTACCTGTTCAAGGTGCACGGCTTCGACATCAAGGAGCTGGGCGGCGCCTCGTTCATCATCTTCGGCGCCGGCTTCGTCGGCGAGCTCGTCGGTGGCTACATCTCCGACCACTGGAAGGCTCGCGGCGGCTCCGCGAACGCCGTGCATCGCACGCTGTTCGGCTTCGCCGCGATCGTCGCCACCGTCTCGATCTTCTCCGTCGCGCAGGTCAAGGACCCGATCCTCGTCGTGGCCCTGCTCTCCTCCACGCTCTTCTTCCTTCGCTGGTGCGGTTTGTTCTGGGTCATCCCGTCGATCCTCGCCACGCGCGATCGCGCAGGGTTCCTGGGTGGCGTGATGAACCTCGCCGGGAACATCGGCGGCATCTCCGTGCCGATCATCGTCGGGCTGATCGTCCAGGCGACCGGTTCGTACTTCCTGGCCCTGATGTTCTTCGCCGCGGCGGGCGTGGCGTTGTTCGTCTGCTCGACGTCGATCGACTACAGCAGGAAGCTGCCCGTGTAACGCGCTCGGATGCCCGGCCGCGATGGCCGGGCATCCGAGCAGCGCCTCGGCCGACCGCGACGAGGCACGCGCCAGATCTATCATCCCGGGACATGAACGAAAGAGCCATGCGACTCCTCCTCCTGAATCCGAACACTTCGGAAAGCGTCACGGCGCGGATCGCGGGCGCGGCCCGCAACGCCGCGGGTCCCGGCACGGTGCTCACGCCGGTGACCGCGCCACGGGGCGTTCCCTACATCGCGACGCGCGCGGAAGCGGTGATCGGCGGCGCGGTTGCGCTCGAGATGCTCGCGGACATGCATCGCGATTTCGATGCCGCCGTGATCGCCGCCTTCGGCGACCCGGGCCTCGGGGGTGCGCGCGAGCTCTTCCCGATTCCGGTGATCGGTCTCGCGGAAGCGGGCATGCTCACCGCATGCATGCTGGGGAGCAAGTTCGGCGTCGTCACCTTCTCGCAGTCGCTCGAGCCGTGGTATCACGAGTGCATCGCCTGGCATGGTCTGCGGAGCCGCTGCGCCGGCGTGCGCGCGCTTCCCGGCACGTTCCAGTCGATCTCCGACGTCCAGGAGGAGAAGGAGAGCCTGCTGGTGGACCTCGCGCAGCGCGCGATCGACGCCGACGGCGCCGACGTGGTGGTGCTCGCCGGCGCGCCCCTCGCGGGCCTCGCGCGCCGGGTGCGCGAGCGCATCCCGGTGCCCGTCGTCGATTGCGTCGAAGCCGCGGTCAAGCAGGCCGAGGCGCTCGTGGCGCTCGCGCCGCGCAAGCCCGTGCAGGGCACGTACCGCCGGCCGGGCGCCAAGCCTTGCGTCGGCTTGTCCGCGGCTCTGTCGCACTGGATCGCGCACGAGGACTGAAATCGCGCGCTCGCGATCCGGGGCGATCGCGTCGCGCCCGTCGAACGAGAGCGACCCGTGCCAATTGCATCGATCAAGGAACCGACCTCATGTCCAAACGAACCCTGCTGGGGATGCTCACCCCCTCCTCCAACACCACGCTCGAGCCGGTGACCACGCAGATGCTCGCCGGCCTGCCGGAGGTGAGCGCGCATTTCGGCCGCTTCAAGGTCACCGAGATCGCGCTCTCCGAAAAGGCGCTCGGGCAATTCGACGACACCGAGATCCTGCGTGCCGCGGAGCTGCTTTCCCACGCGAAAACGAACGTCATCGGCTGGAACGGCACGAGCGCAGGCTGGCTCGGCTTCGACGCCGACGAGCGGCTGTGCCGCCGCATCACCGACGCGACCGGAATACCCGCCTGCACGTCGGTGCTGGCGCTGAACGAGATCTTCACGCGCACCGGCGTCGCCCGTTTCGGGCTGGTGACGCCGTATCGCGACGACGTGCAGGAGGCGATCGTGCGCAACTACCGCAATTCCGGCTTCGACTGCGTGGCCGAGCGCCACCTGCGCCTGCAGGACAACTTCTCGTTCTCGGAGGTCGGCGCCGACGAATTGCGGCGCATGGTGCGCGAGGTCGCGCGCGAGAAGCCGCAGGCGATCGCGATCCTGTGCACGAACCTGCGCGGCGCGCCGCTCGTCGAGGCGCTCGAGGCCGAGACCGGCATCGCGATCTACGACTCGATCGCGACCGTCGTCTGGAAGTCGCTGCGCCTCGCCGGCATCGACCCGAAGCGCGTCCAGGGCTGGGGTCGCCTGTTTCGCGACGTCGCATGATGCACGGCGCGCCCCGGGTCGAGCCGCCGGCCGCAGCCGTCGCCCACACGAAGGAGTCCCGATCATGAGCGATTTCGACCTGGTGATCCGCAACGCCCGCGCCGCCACCGCGGCGGACGTGTTCGACTGCGACATCGGCGTCGCGAACGGCCGCATCGCGGCGCTCGGCACCGGCCTTGCGCGCGGCAGGAAGGAGATCGACGCGGCCGGTCGCTGGGTGCTGCCCGGCGGCATCGACAGCCATTGCCATCTCGATCAGCCGATGACCGACGGGTCGAAGATGGCCGACGATTTCCGCTCCGGCACGCTGTCGGCGGCGTGCGGCGGCACGACGACGGTGATCCCGTTCGCCTGTCAGCTCAAGGGGCAGTCGCTGCGCGCCGCCGTGGCCGACTATCACCGGCGCGCCGACGGCAAGGCGCTGATCGACTATGCGTTCCACATGATCGTGTCCGACCCCACGCCGGCGGTGCTGCACGAAGAGCTGCCGGAGCTGATCCGCGAGGGGCTGACGTCGTTCAAGATCTACATGACCTACGACGATCTCAAGCTCGACGATCGCCAGATGCTGGAAACGCTCGCGGTGGCGCGGCGCGAAGGCGCGATGGTGATGGTCCACGCCGAGAACTCGGATTGCATCGCCTGGCTCACCGAGCAGCTCCTCGCCGCGGGGCACACCGCGCCGCGCTTCCATGCGCAGGCGCGGCCGATGCTCGTCGAGCGCGAGGCGACGCACCGCGCGATCGCGCTCGCCGAACTGGTCGACCTGCCGGTGCTGATCGTCCACGTGTCCGGGCGCGAAGCCGTCGAGCAGATTCGCGCCGCCCAGGCGCGGGGCCTGCGCGTCTACGGCGAAACGTGCCCGCAGTACCTGTTCCTCACCGGCGAGCATCTCGACGGCCACGAAGGCGCGAAATGCATCTGCAGTCCGCCGCCGCGCGACAAGGCCAATCAGCAGGTCATCTGGGACGCGCTGGAAAGCGGCGTGTTCCAGGTGTTCTCGTCGGATCATGCGCCGTTTCGCTACGGCGGAGCGGACGGCAAGCAGGTGGCCGGGAAGGACGCGCCGTTCAACCGCATCCCGAACGGCATCCCGGGGCTCGAGACGCGGCTGCCGCTGCTGTTCTCCGAGGGCGTTGGCAAGGGCCGCATCGACGTCAACGCGTTCGTGGCGCTCACGTCGACCAACGTCGCGAAGACCTATGGCCTGTACCCGCGCAAGGGTACGATTGCAATCGGCGCCGACGCCGATCTCGTGATCTGGAACGACGCGCGCACCGTCACGATCCGCAACGCGATGCTCCACCACGACGTCGACTACACGCCCTACGAAGGCATTTCGCTGCGCGCGTGGCCCGACGTGACGCTCTCGCGCGGCGAAGTCGTCTGGAGCGACGGGCAGCCGCGCGGCAGCCCCGGACGGGGCCGGTTCCTCCGCTGCGACAAGCCGCTGCCGGCACGGCCGAAGATCGCGCCGCGCGATGACGCCGACAGGGCAGGATCACGCCAACCCGACGCGCCCGGCGCTCACGCCGACGGGGAAAGCTCACGCCAAACCGACGCACGACGCGGGGCGAGCCGCACGGCCGCGGAGCCGATCCGATGAATCGACGCGCGCGCGACGTCGCGACCGACACGGAGCGCCTGCGCGAGCACGACGGCACCGTGCAGTCGCTGCTTCGCGCGATGGCGCTGCTCGAGATCCTGGCGGAAGACGACGAGGGTTATCGGCTGGTGGACCTCGCGGCGCGCGCCGGACTGTCGACGTCGACGACCCACCGCCTGCTCACGACGCTCGAGCAGAAGCAATTCGTGCATTTCAACCGCGACGACAGCCTCTGGTTCATCGGCGTGCGCTGCTTCTCGATCGGCGCGGCGTTCGCGCGCCGCCGCCATTTCGCGACGCTCGCGCTGCCGATCATGCGGCGCCTGCGCGACGAGACCGGCGAAACGGTGAATCTCGGCATGCTCGACCAGGGCGACGTCGTGTTCCTGACGCAGGTCGAGAGCCGCGAGCTGATGCGCGCGATCACCCGCCCCGGCGGCCGCTCGCCGCTGCCCTGCACGGCGATGGGACAGGCGCTGCTCGCAACGATGAGCGAGCACGACGTCGGCGAGATCCTGCGCCGCCAGGGCCTGCCGCGGCGCACGCCGAACTCGATCGTGCGCCACACGCAACTGCAGCAGGCACTCGAGACCGCGCGCTCGCGCGGCTATGCGATCGACGACGAGGAGAACGCCGTCGGCCTGCGCTGCGTGGCGGCGGTGATCTACGACGAGCTGCGCTGCCCCTGCGCGGCCGTGTCGATCGCCGGACCGACCGTGCGCGTGACGGTGCGCCGCCTCCCCGAGCTCGGCGCACAGGCGGTCGCGGCCGCGGCCGAGATCACGCGCGCGACCGGCGGCCTGCTGCCGGAGACGCGCGCCACGCCTCCGGTCGCGCCGCTGCGCGAAATCAGTTGCGGCGAGCGAACCGCGCGTGATCCGCGTGCTCCATCAGCGCCATGAACGCGTCGCGATTCATGTGGAGCAGCGTTTCGTGGTCGCCCGCCTCGCAATAGATCTCCGGTTGCTCGGCGAGCCCGTCGTCGATGATCGTCGTCATGCCGTACGCGAGGCCGATCGGCGGCACCGCGCCCCGCTCGCAGTCGGCGAACAGCGTCGAGAGCTCGTTCTCGGTGGCGAGCCGCAGGTTGCGGTTGAGCTCGCGCGATAGCTTCCCGAGCTTCACGTGATGCGTCGACGACAGCACGGCCATGACGAAGCCCTCGTCGTCTTCCAGGATGACCGACTTCGCCAGCCGATCGCCGGGCACGTGCGCGAGCTCGGCCGTCTCCATGCTGCTGTGCGAATGGGGATGCATCAGGACGTCGTAGCGGACGCCGTGGCGCATCATGTATTCCTCGACTCTGCTGGCGGTTGCCATGGTGGTCTCCTCGAAATGCCTGCCCTGACCTCGAGTCGTCAGTAACGCCATTCTGGTCATCCGGCTTGCGACGCGCAAGCGACGCATCGCGGGGATCTACCCCGGCAGACTCGCCGCGGCGGGCTCCCCGAGGAACAGGTCCGGCAGCAGCGCGCGGCCCGGGTCGATCGCATAGCGGTCGAAGTCGACGACGCCGCGTTCGCGCAGCAGCGTCTCGTCGATGAGGAACTGCCCGGTCAGGTCGCGCGCGGGCGTCGTCACGATCGCGTGCGCGGCGTCGGCGACGATCGCGGGCCGGCGGCAGCGGGTGGCGTCGGCGCCGGGAATCATGTTCAGCGCGTCGGTGGCGATCACCGTGCGCGGCCACAGCGCGTTGACGGCGACGCCGCGTGCGCGGAATTCCGCCGCCAGGCCGAGCGTCACGAGGCTCATCCCCATCTTCGCCAGCGTATAACCCACGTGCGGCGCCCACCAGGCCGGATCGAGGTTCGGCGGCGGCGCGAGCGTCAGGATGTGCGGATTGGTCGATTTCAGCAGATGCGGCAGGCACGCCTGCGCGCACAGGAACGTGCCGCGGGCGTTCACCTGGTGCATCAGGTCGAAGCGCTTCAGCGGCGTGTCGAGCGTCCCGCGCAGCCAGATCGCGCTCGCGTTGTTGACCAGGATGTCGAGCCCGCCGAAGCGCTCGACGGTCCGCGCCACGGCGGCGTGGACCTGCGCCTCGTCGCGGATGTCGCATTGGAGCGCCAGCGCCCGGCCGCCTTCGCGCTCGATCGCCGCGGCGGCGCTGTGAATCGTGCCGGGCAGCTTCGGATTCGGCTCCGTCGACTTGGCGGCAACGGCGACGTTGGCGCCGTCGCGCGCCGCGCGCAGTGCGATCGCGAGCCCTATGCCGCGCGAGGCGCCGGTGATGAACAGGGTCCTGCCGCGTAAATCCGCCATCGAATTCTCCCGCAGCCACTGGCTGCCCGGCTGCTACCCGAAATTCTGCACCCGCCCGGAGCCGGCGGGTGCTCCCGACGATCCCTCACCGGCATCGTCCCCACGTCATGCCGCGCGGTGGGATCGCCAAGTGCTTGAATCGCATGGCGCGATCGGTCGGCTTCCCGGAGCGCGGAAATCCTTGCCGCCGCCCCGGCGCGTTGCCTAGACTCGCGTCACTCGTGGGGCTTCCACGAGGGACCACCGCATCGATCGGAAGGCATCCCATGAACATCCGAAGTGGCCGCCACTTCCTGCAGATCCCAGGTCCGACGAACGTCCCCGATCGCGTGCTGCGCGCGATCGACCATCCGACGATCGACCATCGCAGCCAGGAGTTCGCACGCCTGGGCCGCGACGTGCTCGAAGGCATGCAGCGCATCTTCCAGACGCGGGGCAAGGTGTTCGTCTTTCCGGCGTCGGGCACCGGCGCGTGGGAGGCCGCGCTGGTGAACACGCTGTCGCCCGGCGATCGCGTGCTGATGTTCGAGACCGGGCATTTCGCGACGCTGTGGCGCAACATGGCCGCGCGCTTCGGCATCGAGGTCGATTTCATCGCCGGCGATTGGCGCCGCGGCGCCGACCCGAAGACCGTGGCCGAGCGCCTGGCGGCCGATCGCGACCACGCGATCAAGGCGGTGCTCGTCGTGCACAACGAGACGTCGACTGGCGTCACGAGCCGCATCCCGCAGATTCGCAAGGCGATCGACGACGCGCGGCATCCGGCGCTGCTGATGGTGGACACGATCTCGTCGCTCGCCTCGATCGACTATCGGCACGACGAATGGGGTGTCGACGTCACGGTGGCCGGCTCGCAGAAGGGGCTGATGCTGCCGCCCGGCCTCTCGTTCAACGCCGTTTCCGCCAAGGCGCTGGCCGCGGGCAAGACGAACCGGCTGCCGCGCTCGTATTGGGACTGGCAGGACATGGACAAGCACAACCCGGCCGGCTTCTTTCCGTACACGCCGGCGACGAACCTGCTGTACGGATTGCGCGAGGCGATCGCGATGCTCGAGGAGGAAGGCCTCCCGAACGTGTTCGCCCGCCACGCGCGCCACGCGGAGGCGACGCGCCGCGCCGTGCGCGCCTGGGGGCTCGAGATCCTGTGCGCGAACCCGGACGAGTACAGCCATTCGCTGACCGCGGTGATGATGCCCGCCGGGCACAACGCCGACGCGCTGCGCGCCGTGATCCTCGAGCGGTTCGACATGTCGCTCGGTGCCGGCCTCACCAGGCTCGCCGGCACCGTGTTCCGCATCGGTCATCTCGGCAGCTTCAACGACCTGATGCTCGCCGGCACGCTCTGCGGGGTCGAGATGGGCCTGCAGATCGCCGGCGTGCCGCACGCACCCGCCGGCGTGCGCGCCGCGCTGGAATTTCTCGCCGAAGCTCCCTCCCCGGCAGCCGCCGCGTCCGCGGGGACGCGAGTGGCCGCCCTCTGATCCGAACGCACCCTTTCCCCAGGAGAAACCCGCTCATGTACAGGACCCTTGCCGCCGCCGCCGTCGCCGCCGCGCTCGCCGCCGCGCCGGCGCTCGCGCAGCAGAAGATCACGATCAAGGTGCTCGGCCAGCCGCTCGCCACCGGGCTCATCCAGAAGAACAAGGAGCAGCCGTTCTTCGAAACGCTGGCGCAGAAGACCGGGCTTCCGATCGAGGTCGAGTACAAGCCCGTCGACACGACCGGCATCAAGGACACCGACGAGCTGCGCGTGATGAAATCCGGATTGTTCGAGGCGGCATCGCTGCGCATGTCGCAGAATTCGCGCGACGAGCCGGCGATCCTCGGCCTCGACCTCGTCGGCGCGAGTCCCGATTACAAGACCGGGCGCGCGGTCGCGAACGCCTGGTTCGGCGAGCTCGACCAGCGGCTGCAGAAGCAGTTCAACGTCAAGCTGCTCGGCGTGTGGCCGTTCGGGCCGCAGGTGCTGTTCTGCAAGAAGCCGATCGCCAAGCTCGCCGACGTCAAGGGACTGAAGGTGCGCATCTACGACCAGAACCTCGCCAAGTTCGTCGAATCCATCGGGGGCACGCCCGTTCCGCTTTCTTTCGCCGAGACGCAGCAGAGCCTGTCGCTCGGTGTCGTCGACTGCGCGATCACCGGCCCGAGCTCGGCCAACTCGGCCGGCTGGCCGGAAGTGACGACCCACATGATGCCGATCGCGTTCCAGATGGCGCTGAACGGCTATGCGATCACGCTCGCGACGTGGAACAAGCTGAAGCCCGACCAGCAGGCGACGCTCAAGGCGGCGTTCGACGCGCAGAACGACGAGGTCTGGCGCTATTCGGAGGAGCTGTTCGTCGACGCGCTGAATTGCAACGTCGGGAAGGATCCCTGCACGACGGGGAAGAAGTACAAGCTCGTCCACGTCCCGGTGACGCCGGCGGACCTCGACACATTGCGTAACGCGGTGCAGAAGGTCTCCTACCCGGTGTGGGCGGAGGTGTGCGACAGGACGTTCCCGAGCTGCTCGAAGGACTGGAAGCGGCTCGTCGGCCCGATCGTCGGATTGCAGTGAGAACGCGGCAGCGCCGGACCGCCGCACCCGCGCGGCGGTCCGCGCGGGGCGCCCGCATCCGGACATCACGACGCTTTCCTCGAGAAGGACACCGGCCATGAAGCGACTCGAGTCGGTTCTCGCCAACATCTTCGGCATCATCTTCGTCGCGCTCTCGCTCATCGTCACCGTCGAGACGATCGCGCGGAAGGTTTTCGACTTCTCGATCCAGGGCGCCGACGAGCTCGGCGGCTATTCGCTTGCGGTGGGCGGGGTCATCGCGTTCACGCTGGCGCTCACCGGACGCAACCACATTCGCGTGGACGTCTTCCACGAGCTGATGGGAACGCGCACGAAGGCGGCGCTCAACTGGCTGTCGATCGTGCTGCTCGCGTTTTTCGCGATCACGCTCGTGGCGGTCTGTGCGAAGGTGCTGCAGGAGACGATCGCGTTCGGCAGCACCGCGCAGACGCCGTGGGCCACCCCGCTCGTCTATCCGCAGAGCGTCTGGTACGCGCTGCTCGTGATGTTCATGGTGGCCGCCGTGATCCTGGCGGCGCGCGCCACCTATCTCCTCGTGCGCCGGCGCATCGACGAGCTGAACGTCGAGTTCCATCCGAAGAGCGCCAGGGAGGAGCTCAAGGAGGAGCTCGAAGACCTCGCGCAACGCAGCGCGCCGCCCCATGCGGGGCCGGCGATCGCGCAATCGGGGGCGGTGTGATGAGGCGCAAGCCGCAGGCGTGGGAGGTTCTATGAGCATCGGACTGGCCGCGGTGGGCTTCGCACTCATGCTGGCGATGATGCTGACCAGCATCCCGATCGCCGTGTCGATGTTCGTGATCGGCGCCGGAGGCGGGTTGCTGCAGTTCGGCATGCCGTTTCTCGACTCGATGGCTTCCGTCGTCTGGGGCGTGCAGAACGAGAACCTGCTCACGTCGATCCCGCTGTTCATCCTCCTCGGCGAGATCCTGCTGCGCAGCGGCATCGCCGACCGGATGTACGTGACGCTGTCGGCGTGGCTCGGCCGCCTGCCCGGCGGCCTGCTCCACACGAACATCGGCTGCTGCGCGCTGTTCGCGGCGACGTCCGGCTCGTCGGTCGCGACCGCCGCGACGATCGGCACGGTGGCGCTGCCGTCCCTGCACACGCGCGGCTACTCGATGCGCGATTCGCTCGGCTCGATCGCGGCCGGCGGGACGCTGGGAATCCTGATCCCGCCGAGCGTCAACATGATCGTCTATGGCTCGCTCACCAACCAGTCGATCGGCAAGCTGTTCATCGCCGGGATCGTCCCGGGCATCCTGCTGACGCTCTGCTTCATGCTCTTCATCGCGGCGACGCACATCATGAAGACCACGCGCAAGCAGGAAGTGCTGCCGCCCCTCGCCGAGCGCATCCGCCTGCTCGTGAACCTGGTGCCGCCGGCGGTCGTGTTCGGCATCGTGATGGGCAGCCTCTACTTCGGCATCGCGACCGCCACCGAGTCCGCCGCGCTCGGCGTGGTGACCGCGCTGTTCTTCGCGTGGCGCACCGGGCGGCTCACGCGCGAGGTGCTGCAGAACTGCTTCCTGCAGACGGCGCGGATCAGCGGCATGGTGCTGCTCATCATCGTCGCGGCGTTCATCCTGAACCTGCTGATCAGCCTGACCGGCGTCGCCGAGGCGATGACGAAGTGGGTCACGTCGCTGGGCCTCAACGGGACGACGATGCTGTTCGTGCTGATCGTCTTCTACCTCGTGCTCGGCATGTTCATGGACGTGCTGTCGATGCAGGTGGCGACGATCCCGATCACCTACCCGATCGTCGTGGCGCTCGGCGTCGATCCGATCTGGTACGGCATCTTCATCGTGCTGATGTGCGAGCTCGGGCTGATCACGCCGCCGGTGGGCATGAACCTCTTCGTCGTGCACGGCATTCGGCCCGACAGGGGCGGCATCCAGGACGCGATCTGGGGCGCGCTGCCGTATGCGGTCATCATGATCCTGTTCACGCTGCTGCTGATGGCGTATCCGGCGCTCGCCACCTGGCTGCCCGGAAAGATGTGATGGCGTCCGCGATCGAACTCTGGCGGCTTTCCGCCGCCGGGCTCGCGGACGGTTACGCACGGCGCAGCTTCACGCCGGTGGACGCCGTCGACGCGGTGCTCGCCCGCATCGACGCCGTCAACGGCGCGCTCAACGCGCTCGTGACGCTGCAGCCCGAGGCGGCGCGGGCCGAGGCCCGGGCGAGCGCAGCGCGCTGGCGCGACGGCGCCGCCCGCTCGCGTCTCGACGGCGTGCCGCTCACCGTGAAGGACAACCTCAACGTCGCGGGCATGCGCACGACGTGGGGCAGCCGCCTCTACGCCGATTTCGTCCCCGCCGTCGACGAATTGCCGGTCGCTCGCGCCCGCGCCGCCGGAATGGTGATCCTCGGCAAGACCAACGTGCCGGAGTTCACGCTGAGCGGCTATACCGACAACGAGCTGTTCGGACCGACGCGCAATCCGTGGAACCGGGAGCTCACGCCCGGCGGTTCCAGCGGCGGTGCGGTCGCGGCGGTCGCGGCGGGAATCGCCCCGCTCGCATTGGGCACCGACGGCGGCGGCTCGATCCGGCGGCCCGCATCGCACGCCGGCGTCGTGGGGTTGAAGCCGTCGCGCGGACGCGTCGCGCGCGCCGACGGATTGCCGCAGATCCTGCTCGATTTCGAGGTCGTGGCGCCGGCCGCGCGCACCGTCGAAGACATCGACCTGCTGATGAGCGTGATTGCGCCGGCGCATCCGCGCGATCCGCTCTCGGCACCCTTCGCGAAGCGCCCGTGGTCGCTCCCCGCAAGACGACCGCGCCGAATCCTGTACGTGCCGCGGTTCGGCGATGCGCCGGTCGATCCGGCGATCGAGGCGAGCGTGGCGGACGCCGCGAGACGGCTGACCGAGCTCGGGCATGCCGTCGTCGAGGCACCGGTGCCGTTCGACGCGGACGCCTTCAACGCCGTCTGGCCGGTGGTGAGCCAGGCGGGCCTCGCCGCGCTGCTGCAAGGCGTGCCCGACTGGCGCACGCGCATCGCGCCCGCCTTCGCCGCCATCGTCGACGCCGGCCGTGCGTTGCCCGCCACCGCGCTGATCGAGGCGTTGTGGGAGGTCGCCCGCATGCGCGAGCGCCTCGGCGAGACATTCGCCGGGTACGACGTGGTGATGACGCCGTCCGCCGCGGCGCTGCCCTGGCCGGCGCGGGAGGCGTTCCCGCGGATGATCGCCGGACTCCCGGTGGGGCCGCGCGGCCATGCGGTGTTCGCGGCCTTCGTCAACGCGAGCGGCTGCCCGGCCTTGAGCCTGCCGTGCGCACCGTCGGCCGAGGGGTTGCCGATCGGCTTCCAACTCGTCGCCGCTCCGGGACGCGACGAAGGGTTGTGCGTGCTCGCGGGCGAATACGAGAGAGCCGCGCCCTGGACCGACCGCTGGCCGCAGCTATGAGCAGCGACATGACGGGCACCGCCCGCACGCGGCGCGCGGCCGACCTGCTGCTGCAGGCGCGGGCGACGCGCAGCCCCCTGCGTACATTGCCTGCGGATGCTCGACCGCAGTCGACGGACGAAGCCTATGCGATCCAGGATCTCGTGATCGCGGCGCTCGGCCCGATCGGCGCATGGAAGGTCGGGGCGAAAACCCCGAGCGCCGAGCCGAACTGCGCGCCCCTTTGCGCGACCTGGCGCGTCGATGCGCCGGCGAGGTTCGCCGCGGGAACGTTTCGCCTCAACGGCATCGAGGCCGAGCTCGCGTTCACGCTCGACCGCGATCTGCCGGCGCGCGACAGGCGCTATGGTCGCCAGGAAGCGGTCGAGGCGGTCGCAAGCGTGCACACGGCGATCGAGGTCGTCGATTCGCGCTTCGCCGACATCGGCGAAGTCGATGCGCTGTCGCTGCTGGCGGATTCGAACTCGCACGGCGCGCTGGTCGTCGGCCCGGGCGTCCCCCTTTCCGCCTCGTTCGCGGTCATCGACCAGGTCGTCGAGCTCGACAGCGACGGCGTGCGCCTCGCGAGCGGCCGCGACGCCAACCCGGCGGGCGACCCGTTCCGGTTGCTCGCGTGGCTCGCGAACCATGCGGCGCAGCGCGGCGGCGGCCTGCGGCGCGGCCAGGCGGTCACGACCGGCTCGTGGACCGGCCTGCGCTTCGTGCAGCCGGGTGCCCGCGTCAGCGCCCGCTTCCCCGGCGTCGGGGAAGCGGTCGTCCATCTATAGGATAGCGGCGATGGAGCAATTGCGCATCGAGGTCGTCGATTCCACGTGCGGGCGCTGGGCCACCGGCATGCGCGTCGACGTGTTCGCGCTCGGCGCCGGCGCGCGCAAGCTCTGCAGCGGCGTCGTCAACGCGGAGGGCGTCGTCGACGATCCGGTGCTTGCGGAGGCGATCGTGCCCGGCGAGTACGAGGTCGTGTTCCATGTCGGGCCGTTCTTCGGCCAGCGCGATGCGCAGGCGTCCGCGCAGCCGCTGCTCGATACGGTGCCGTTTCGCTTCAGCATCGCCGGAACGAGCGGGTATCGCCTCCCCGTGCGCGTAGCCCCTTGGGAGTTCGCGCTGGAGCGTTGACGGCGAGCGCGAGCTCGGGTCAGCGGCGTGCCGGCGCGACGATCCCCGCACCCGAACGGTGTCGTTCACAAGCGACCGCTCCTCGCCCCGCCCGCTCGTTATACTTCCCTCTCCCGGAACAGCGGAGGTCGCGATGAAGCGCTTCGGATCGTGGGCGCCTTGTCTCTTGTTGCTGGTGCCCGGCCTTGCAGCGGGCGCCGACGCCAGGACCGAGTACTACGAGCGCGCGGCGACGCGTGACATGGCGCTGTTCCGCGCCCTCGACGTCGACCACGACGGCGCGGTGACGCGCCTCGAGACGCAGGGCGATCTCGACTTCGGCCCGCGCCTCAACGACATGGACATCAACCGCGACGGCGTCGTCACGCAGGAAGAACTGCAGCGCTACATCGCGCAGCACTACGGCGTACAGGTCGCGGCCGAGCGCAAGCCGTAGGACGCGCCGGCCGCGAACGTTGGCGCGCCATCATGCGACGCCTTCGGAGCGAAGCTCGGCGGCGACGCGTCCGCCGAGTCACCGCTCGAGCGTGGCGCGGTCCCACCGGCCGAGATCGGCGCCAGCTTCGTAGGTCGAAGCGCAGAACGCGAGCAGCGCGGCGCTCGGCGACGCCGCGGCGCGCACGTCGTCGTACATCAGGATGAACTCCTTGAGCCCGGCATCGTAGCGCGCGCTCGCCGGAGCGACCGCGCGCGTGCTGAAACCCGGCGGCTCCGGCGCCGTGTATGCGTAGAACGCCGGGCCCGGGACGCCGCCGCCTCCGGGCCAGAATCCGACGCTGCTCACCTCGTGCGAATACGCCTCGCGCGTGATCGCGTCGGCGTCCGGGCGCTCGGGCGCGCGGCGGCCGGAGAAGCGCGTCACCGCGAGATCGAAGCTGCCCCAGAAGAAATGGACCGGGCTGCACTTGCCGATGAAGCGCGAGCGGAATTCGTTGAAGATGCGGTCGACGGTGACGAGAATGCGCCAGAAGCGCTGCACGTGCTCCGGGTCGTAGCTCGCGTGCGTGCGATCCGCGTCGAACGGGATCGGATCGGGAATCTCCACCGGCATCCGCCAGATCGCGACGTCGATGCCCGCCGCGTGCAGCATGTCCATGAAGGCGGCATGGAAGTCGGCCACCGTGCGCGGCACGAGCGGCAATGTCCGCACCTCGCCGTCGGAGGTCTGCAGAACGAGATCGTGGCGGATAAAGTCGAAGCGAACCTCGAACGCCCGCTCCCGGTACGGTATCGGCGACGTCGTCAGGCCGCGCGCATCGACGTAGAGCGGAACGTTCCACCAGTGATTGACGAGCGGCGTGAGCGCGAGCCGGACCTTGCCCACGATCTGCGCCCACATGTGCAGCGTCGCGTAGCTGTCCTGCCATGCCGCGAGAGGAAGCGCGGGCCAGCAGTCGGGCACATCGACACTCGATCTAGGCTCGCTCATGGACGCTGCGTTTCGTCCCGTGTTCGACGCGACCCGGTCCTCAGCGTTCCCCGCCGCCCGCCTTCTCGCTATCCTTCCGCGCCGTCGACCTCGACCGCGACGGCGCGCTGACACGCCTCGAGACGCGGGGCGACCTCGACTTCGGCCCGCGGCTCGACGACATGGACATCAACCGCGACGGCGTCTGGCCGCCGCGGCGACGGCGTCCTTCCGGCGCCGAGCGCGCGCAATGAGCTTGCTGGCTTCCCGCAGCCACAGCACGGTGCTTCCCATCGCCGCGCAGCGCAGCCAATCGCCTGCGCTCAGGGCGGCGGTCGAGAACGCGAGCTGCAGAAACGGTGCGTACACGACGGCGGCCTGCAGCAGCAGCGACAGCAGCACGGCGCCCCACAACCAGCCGTTGGAAAACAGCCCGACGAAGGCGCTCTCGTCCTCGGAACGTGAGGTGAAGACGGCGAAGAGCGAGAAGAACACCAGCGTCGTGAAGCCCATCGTCTGTGCGTAGCGCAGGCCGCCCGAGCCCTCCATCAGGCCGCCGGGCAGGCTCGCATCCATCACGAGCAGCGTCCCCGCCGCCATGGCGACGCCGACTTGCAAGATCCCCGACCACATCCGGCGGGTCACCACCCCCTCGCGTCGCGGCCGCGGCGGCTTTGTCATCGCGCCCGGCTCGGCCGGGTCGACGCCGAGCGCGAGCGCCGGCGCCCCGTCCGTCACCAGGTTGAGCCACAGGATCTGCGTCGCCAGCAGCGGCAGCACGACCCCACCGGTCGCCGGCAGGCCGATCACGTCGGCCAGGAGCACTCCGAAGAACATCGTCATCACTTCGCCGATGTTCGACGACAGCAGATAGCGCAGGAACTTCCGGATGTTCGCGAAGATCGCGCGGCCCTCTTCCACCGCGGCGACGATCGAGGCGAAGTTGTCGTCGGCGAGCACGATGTCGGCGGCTTCCCGCGCAACGTCCGTGCCGGCGACGCCCATCGCAACGCCGATGTCGGCGGTCTTCAAGGCGGGAGCGTCGTTCACGCCGTCCCCCGTCATCGCCACGATGTCACCTTCGTGGCGCAACGCCTTCACGATGCGCAGCTTGTGGTCGGGGTCGACGCGCGCGTAGACCGACACTTCC
>DASURV010000075.1:0-3054 GCA_036375455.1 Casimicrobiaceae bacterium
CTTGATGTCGTCGTCGTTGATGAGCTTCGCCGCTTCCTCGTCGGTGAGCTGGCGCAGCGCCTCGGGCACCTTCATCCGCTTCACCTTGTGCCGGCCGCCGCCGATCTGCTGGAACATGCCCTGGATCTGCGACGTGAGGTCCTCCATCCCGGGAGGCGCCAGGATATCCATCTGCGGCGCCGACACGGAGATCTCGATGTCGATCTCCTTGTCGTCGAGATGGCCCTCGCGCAGCATCTTGCGGAATTTCTGCCGCGTCGCCGAGTCGGTCGGCTTCATGTCGTGGAAGCTCACCTCGCGCGCCGGCGGCAGCAGCACGTCGAGCACGCGCTCCTCCGCCGCGTCCGCGGCGCGGTCGCGCACAATCCGCGCCTCGGCTTCGCGCGTCTGCTTGACCGACACCTCGACGAGGTCGCGGACGATCGCGTCGACATCGCGCCCGACGTAGCCGACCTCGGTGAACTTCGTCGCCTCGACCTTGACGAACGGCGCGTCGGCGAGCCGGGCGAGGCGGCGCGCGATCTCGGTCTTGCCGACGCCGGTCGGCCCGATCAGCAGGATGTTCTTCGGCGTGATCTCCTGGCGCAGCGGCTCCTGCACCTGCTGGCGCCGCCAGCGGTTGCGCAGCGCGATGGCGACCGCGCGCTTCGCCGCGTCCTGCCCGACGATGTGCTTGTCGAGCTCGGATACGATCTCCTCGGGCATCATCGGCAACGGCATGCTGTCCACCAGAAACGAAACGGCCGCCGAAACGCCGGCGGCCGCTCCATTCTACCGCGGCGCTTGCCGCGATCCGCGCGCTGCCCGCTTACGGCACGAGAAGCTGCGCGCAGTTGCCGGCCTGGTCGGGATTGCCCGAGATCGCGCCCCCCTTCGGGATGCACTGGCTCGGCGGAAGCGGTGCGTTCTTCTCCACGTGGTCGACCAGCAGATCGAACGCCTTCTGCGCGTGCGGCTGAATCACGACGAGCTCCGGGGACGGGGTGATGTACGACGCGCAGCCGTCGAGCGCTCTTCGTAACGCGTGCGACAATAGCGCCGCCGCGACATCCGGGGATGCGGAGGAGGAGTTGCTCATGACGCTCGCACGGCGGATCCAGACGCTGGCGCTGTTGGTCGCCGTGGCGGGCTGCGCGTCGATGACGCCGTCCGGACCGAAGGCGACCGCCACGCTCGCCCCGACGGCGGGAAACCGGACCACGGGAACCGTGACCTTCTCGCAGCACGGCGACGCGGTTCGTGTCGTCGCGAGCGTGACCGGACTCGCGCCGGGCGCGCACGGCTTCCACATCCACGAAAAGGGCGATTGCAGCGCCGCCGATGCGACCAGCGCCGGCGGACACTTCAACCCGAGCGGGAAGCCGCACGGCAATCCGCGGGCGGGTGACCATCATGCCGGCGACATGCCGATGCTCGAGGCCGATGCGGCGGGCAACGCGAAGCTCGACGTCACGCTCGACGCGATCTCGCTCGGCAGCGGCGCGAGCGGCATCGTCGGGCGCAGCGTCATCGTTCACAAGGATGCCGACGACTACAAGACGCAACCGACGGGCAATTCGGGCGCGCGCGTCGCCTGCGGCCCGATCGTCGCGCTCTGAAGGCGGCCGCCTCGCGTGCCCTGATGGAACGGATCGAGCGTCGCTCCGGGGCCGCGCTGCACGGGCTCGCCGCATGCGTGCTGCTCGTCGCGGCGCTCGCCGCCGGGTGCTCGACGTCCCGCGGCACGGCGGGGACGCCGGCGCCGGCACCGAAAAACGCCTCCGAGTACGGCGAGCAGGCCGCGCTGCGCGCGATCGGGGGCTCGGCCGTCTTCGGCAAGGTCCGCGTGATCGACCGCGGCGACGGGGCGACGGTGCTCGTGTCGGCCATGAACATTCCATTCGGCGCCTTTCGCATCGCCTTCCACGAGACACCGAACTGCTCGTCGCCGAACGGATTCTCCGCCGGACCGGCATGGGCGCCGGCCGGCAAGAACCCGACCGAGCTGTTGCCGGTCCAGTATGCGACTTCCGAGAACACCACCGGTATCGAATTGCGCGTCGCGGGATTGCATTCGATCGGTGTCGACGGCGTCGCCGGGCGCAGCGTCGTCATCTATGCGGGGCGGAACGTGACCGACGCGCGTCCCGACGTCCCGAACGAGCGCATCGCGTGCGGCGTCTTCGAGGCCGTGCGCCCGCTCACGTTCTGAGCGCCGTTCGCGGCGCGCCCTCCCGCTCGCTCGTCAGGTTCAATTCCCCATGGCCCTCCTCGCCGACCGCAGGATCCTCATCACCGGCGTGCTGTCGACGCGCTCGATCGCCTACGGCGTCGCGAAGGCGTGCCAGCGCGAGGGCGCGACGCTCGCGTTCACGTACGCCAGCGAGGACCTGAAGGATCGGGTCGCGAAGATCGCGGCCGAGTTCGGGCCCTGCCCGGTGCTCGCCTGCGATGTTGGATCCGACGCGCAGATCGCGGCGCTGTTCGACAGCCTCCGCTCGGAATGGGGCGGGCTCGACGGGATGCTGCACTCGATCGCGTTCGCGCCGCGGGAGGCGCTGTCCGGCGATTTTCTCGACGCCTTGTCGCGCGCGGCGTTCGCGACGGCCCACGACATCTCGAGCTACAGCTTCGCCGCGCTCGCCAAGGCGGTGCGGCCGCTTCTCGCGGGGCGCAACGCATCGCTGCTGACGCTCACCTACCTCGGCGCCGTGCGCGCGCTCGCCAATTACAACGTGATGGGCCTCGCCAAGGCGAGCCTCGAGGCGAACGTTCGCTACCTCGCCGCCGCGCTCGGTCCGGAGGGAACCCGTGTGAACGCGATCTCCGCGGGTCCGATCAAGACGCTCGCCGCGGCCGGGATCGGCGGCTTTTCGAAGATCCTGCATTTCGTCGAGCAGGTGGCGCCGCTGCGCCGCAACGTGACGATCGACGAAGTCGGCAACGTGGCGGCGTTCTACTTTTCGGCGCTGTCGAGCGCGATCACCGGCGAGGTGACGTACGTCGATTGCGGGTTCTCGACCGTTGCCGCCGGACTCGCCGAATAGCCGCCCCTCCGGCGCCGAACGCCGATCG
>DASURV010000076.1:0-4006 GCA_036375455.1 Casimicrobiaceae bacterium
CCGCCTGCACGTGGAAGGCGACGCGTCGGCGGCGTCGTACTTCCTCGCCGCCGGCGCGATCGGCGGCGGGCCGGTGCGGGTCATCGGGCTCGGACGCGATTCGATCCAGGGCGACGTCGCGTTCGCCGACGTGCTCGCGCGCCAGGGCGCCGACATCCGTTTCGGCGACGGCTGGGTCGAGGCGCGCCGCGGCCGTCCGTTCGCGGGCGGCACGATCGATTGCATCGCGATTCCCGATGCCGCGATGACACTGGCGATCGTCGCGCTGTTCGCACGGGCGCCGACGCGGCTCGTCGACATCGGGAGCTGGCGGGTCAAGGAGACCGATCGCATCGCGGCGATGGCGACCGAGCTGGCGAAGCTCGGTGCCACGGCGCAGGCCGGCGACGATTGGCTGGAGATCGCGCCGCTCGCGACGTTTCGCCGCGCATCGATCGACACCTACGACGACCATCGGATGGCGATGTGCTTCGCGCTCGCCGCGCTGGGCGGCGCGGCGGTCACGATCAACGATCCGGGCTGCGTGCGCAAGACGTTTCCCGGCTTCTTCGACGCGTTCGCCGACATCGCGCGCGATCGCAGCGAGGCCGCGGCGGATGCATGATGTCGCGCCACCCGTCGTCGCGATCGACGGCCCCGCCGCGTCGGGCAAGGGGACGATCGCGTACAACGTCGCGAGCGCGCTCGGCTACCACTACCTCGACAGCGGCTCGCTGTACCGCGCGGTCGCGCTGCGGGCGCTCGAGCACGGGATCGACGCCGGGGATGCGAAGGCGCTCGAAGGCCTCACCGCCGATCTCGACGTGTCGTTCGAAGGCGGCCGGGCGCGCCTCGCCGGGCGGGACGTCGGCGAGGCGCTGCGCACCGAGGAAGTGTCGGGCCTCGCCTCGCGGATCGCCGTGCATCCTGCGGTCCGCGGCGCGCTCCTCGCCAGGCAGCGCGCCTTCCGCTCGCCTCCGGGACTGGTCGCCGAGGGACGCGACATGGGAACCGTGGTGTTTCCCGACGCCGGGCTCAAGGTCTTCCTGACGGCCAGCGCCGAGGCGCGGGCGAAGCGGCGCCATAAGCAGTTGATAGAAAAAGGAATCTCGGTTACGATTGCGGGTCTTTTGCGCGATATCCGGGAGCGCGACAGCCGGGATTCGACCCGGGCGGCAGCGCCGCTCGTGCCGGCCCCCGACGCGATGCTCCTGGATACGACCGATCTGTCGATCGCCGAAGTCACCGCGGCCGTCCTCGCGCTGCATCGCGAGCGAACGGCCGCGCACTGAGGCGAGCGGCGGCAAGTCTTGCCCGCGGCTTTCGGGAGCGCCGCAACGCGGCTCCCCCAACCGCGAACAGTTTGACGCAAAGGGCCGTGCATGCGCGCTCCTCCTAGCCGGCGCGCAGCGTCGCGGATCTCATCAACCAGCCCGCCTGGGCGCGAGATAACGGGTTCTCGCGCCGGCAGGCGGCAAATGGAAAAGGAACCAACCCTCATGGCTACTGCTGCCACGCAAGCCGCAACCACCAGCGCGGGATCCGAGAATTTCGCCGCGCTGTTCGAAGAATCCCTCGCGCGCCAGGAAATGCGCCAGGGAGAACTGATCACCGCGGAAGTGATCCGCGTCGATTACAACATCGTCGTCGTCAACGCCGGGCTCAAGTCCGAGAGCTTCATCCCGATCGACGAGTTCAAGGACGACAAGGGCGAGGTCGAGGTCAAGCCGGGCGATTTCGTCACGGTGGCGATCGAGAGCCTCGAGAACGGCTACGGCGAGACGCGCCTCTCCCGCGACAAGGCGAAGCGCCTCAAGGCCTGGCACGACCTCGAGAGCGCGATGGAGCAGGGCTCGATCGTCCAGGGGCTCGTCACGAGCAAGGTCAAGGGCGGGCTGACGGTCATGATCAACGGCATCCGCGCGTTCCTTCCCGGATCGCTCGTCGACATCCGCCCGGTCAAGGACACGTCGCCCTACGAGGGCAAGCGGCTCGACTTCAAGGTCATCAAGCTCGATCGCAAGCGCAACAACGTCGTCGTCTCGCGCCGCGCGGTCCTCGAGGCGAGCCTCGGCGAGGAGCGCGAGAAGCTCCTCGCGACGCTGTCCGAAGGCGCGACGGTCAAGGGCATCGTCAAGAACATCACCGATTACGGCGCGTTCGTCGATCTCGGCGGCATCGACGGGCTGCTGCACATCACCGATCTCGCCTGGCGCCGCGTCAAGCACCCGTCGGAGGTGCTCGCCGTCGGCGACGAAGTCACCGCCAAGGTGCTGAAGTTCGACCAGGAGAAGAATCGCGTCTCGCTCGGCCTGAAGCAGCTCGGCGACGACCCCTGGGTGGGCCTGTCGCGCCGCTATCCGCCGGGAACGCGCCTGTTCGGCAAGGTCACGAACATCACCGACTACGGCGCGTTCGTCGAGATCGAGTCCGGGATCGAGGGCCTCGTGCACGTCTCGGAAATGGACTGGACCAACAAGAACATCCATCCGACGAAGGTCGTGCAGCTCGGCGACGAGGTCGAGGTGATGATCCTCGAGATCGACGAGGACCGGCGCCGCATCTCCCTCGGGATGAAGCAGTGCATGCCGAACCCGTGGGACGAGTTCGCGATGAACCACAAGAAGGGCGACCGGGTGTCGGGCCAGATCAAGTCGATCACCGATTTCGGCGTCTTCGTCGGATTGCCGGGCGGCATCGACGGCCTCGTGCATCTGTCCGACCTCTCCTGGGCGAACCCCGGCGAGACCGCGGTGCGCGACTACAAGAAGGGCCAGGAAGTCGAGGCGGTGGTGCTGGCGATCGACGTCGAGCGCGAGCGCATCTCGCTCGGCATCAAGCAGCTCGAGGGCGATCCGTTCAGCAACTTCGTCGCGACGCACGACAAGGGCAGCGTCGTCACCGGCAACGTCAAGAGCCTCGACGCGAAGGGCGCGGTGATCGCGCTCGGCGGCGACATCGAGGGCTACCTGCGCGCCTCCGAGATCTCGCGCGACCGGGTCGAGGACATCCGCACGCGCCTCAAGGAAGGCGACAGCGTCACGGCGATGATCATCAACATCGACCGCAAGAACCGCAGCATCAACCTGTCGATCAAGGCGAAGGACAACGCCGACGAATCGGAGGCGATGCAGCGGATGAGCGCGGAGAACGCCGGCACGAGCACGGGCACCACGAACCTCGGCGCGCTTTTGAAGGCCAAGCTCGACAACAAGGCCAACGGCTGATCGCGGGACGCGCATATGACCAAATCGGAGCTGATCGACCGCCTCGCGGCGCAGTTTCCGCAACTGGTTGCCAAGGACGCCGAGCTGGCGGTCAAGATGGTCCTCGACGCGATGGCGGAGAGCCTCGCGAAGGGCGAGCGCATCGAGATCCGCGGGTTCGGCAGCTTCGGCCTGAATTACCGGCCGCCGCGCACCGGGCGCAATCCGAAGTCCGGCGAGAAGGTGCAGGTGCCCGAGAAATACGTGCCGCATTTCAAGGCGGGGAAGGAACTGCGGGAACGGGTCGATTTCAACGTTTCGCAGGAATGATCCGATGAAAGTCCGCCGGGCGGCCGCTGCGCGAGGCGCGGGCCGCCTTTCTTTCGCGCGCGCGCCGCAGGGCACGGTCCGATGAGCGTGCTGCGCTGGATCGTCATCGCGATCGTGTTCATCGCGCTGCTGTTCATCTCGCTGCAGAACGCGGATCCGGTCACGCTGCGCGTCTTCACGCTCTATGCATGGCAGGCGCCGCTGGTGTTCGTCGTGCTGATCGCCTTCGCGTCCGGGGTCGCGCTCGGATTGCTCGCGGGCGCGATCAAGGTAGTCCGGCTCAAGCGCCAGCTCGCGCGCCTGCGCCGCGAGCAGCGTGCGCAGCCGCTGCCGCCGTCGACGCATGCGCCCGCGCCGGGGTCCGCGCCCGCGTCGGGGCCCGGATTCGAGCCGCCGACCGCCGGCTTCTGACGCTGCGCCGCCGGGCACGAACCTCATGGATTTCGAGCTGTGGTGGCTGCTGCCGATTCCGGCGCTGTTCTTCGCGCTCG
>DASURV010000077.1:0-76355 GCA_036375455.1 Casimicrobiaceae bacterium
AAGAACGGCGTGCCGGGCGGGGGCGGAAGCCAGGGTGAAAACGGCTCGAGCGACGCGTAGACGATCGCGAGTCCGTACAGCGCCGCGAGGACGTGCGGCAGCCGCGTGTGCGCTGCCGGCTGCGGGGAAGCCATGCCGCGATCATCGCACGCCGCGCCCGGCCCGGCGCCTCCGTCCGGCGACCTATTTGGAAGCCTTGATCTCGGTCCAGAGCTTGTTGCGCAGGCGCCGTTGCGCGACCGTCAGGTCCTTCAGCTGCTCGAGCTTCGCCGCAAATGCCGGCGGCGGGAACACCGCCGGCAGCTTGAGGAGCTCGGGCTTGATGTAGTTCATCGCGTCCTTGTTCGGATTGCCGGAGCCGATCAGGTTCGTGAGCTCGGCCGAATTGCGCCCGTCCAGCATGAAGTTGATGAAGCGCAACGCGAGGTCGGGGCGCGGCGCGCTCTTGTGGATCACCATGTTGTCGACGGCGAGCACGGCACCTTCCTTGGGTATGCCCTGCAGGATGCGGAACTTGCGCCCCGCCGCCTGCGCGTCGAGGTTCGCCTGGAAGATGTCGTTCGAGTAGCCGTGGACGAGCCAGATGTTGCCGACGGTGAGCTCCTTGATGTACGACGACGCGTTGAACGCGGCCCAGTACGGCTTCGCCTTCCTGATCGTGGCGGCCGCCTGATCCCAGTGCCTGGGATCGACGTCGTTCGCCGAGTAGCCGAGGTACTTCAGCGCGGCGGCGAACAGCTCGTTCGCGCTGTCGAGCACCGTGACGCGGCCCTTGACCTTCTCGAGGTACTTGGGGTCGAAGATCACTGCCCACGTGTCGGTGGGCAGTCCGAGCTCCCTGATCTTCGCGTCGTTGTAGCCGATGATCGTCGTCGACATCGCATACGGCACCGAGTACTGGTTGCCCGGGTCGAACGGCGTGTTGAGGTACGCCGGGTCGACGTTCCGGATGTTCGGCAGCGCCGTCTTGTCGAGCGGCTTGAGCTGGCCGCCGCGGATCAGCGCCTGGACGGCGTTGCTCGTGGGCACCAGCACGTCGTAGCCCTTCGCGCCGGCGGCGAGCTTCGCCAGCAGCTCCTCGTTGTCCGAGTAGTACGTCTGGACGACGTCGCACTTGCAGAACTCCTCGAAGCGCTTGACCGTCTCCGGCGCGATGTAGTTGTTCCAGTTGTACAGGTGCAGCTCGTCCTTGGCGTGCGCGGGTGCCGCGAGAGCGAGGAGGGCGGCAAGGGCGGCGAGGGGGACGACGGCGCGAGTGGTCATGGTCGGGTTTCCCTTTCGGAACGTAGCAGGCTGGGCGACAGCTTGGCCGCGATGACGATCAGCAGCAACGTGAGCAGCATCAGCAGCGTCGACACCGCATTCACCTCGGGGGTGACCGAGATCTTGATCATCGAGTAGATCTGCAGCGGCAACGTGACCGTTCCCGCACCCGCGGTGAAGAAGGTGATGACGAAGTCGTCGATCGACAGCGTGAACGCCATCAGCGCCCCGGCGATCACGCCGGGCATGATCAGCGGCAGCGTCACGTAGCGGAACGCCTCCCAGGGCGTCGCCCCGCAGTCGCGCGCCGCCTCGGTCAGCGTCTCGTCCATGCCGGCGAGCCGGGCCCGCACGACGATCGCGACGAAGCCGATGCAGAACGCGATGTGGGCCAACGCGACGGACACGAGGCCGAGCGTGAAGTTCATCAGGACGAAGAAGATCAGCAGCGAGACCCCCATCAGGATCTCGGGAATCGCGATCGGGGCGACGATCAGGATCGGCAGCAGGCGCAGCCGGTAGCGGTGCATCGCCACGCCGGCCATCGTGCCGAGGATCGTCGAGACGAGGCTCGCGACGAGGCCGATCGCCAGCGAGTTCCCGGCCGCGGTCAGCATGTCGCCGTCGGCGGCGAGCCTGCGGTACCAGTCGAGCGTGAAGCCGACCCACTCGGCGTTGAGCCGCGAGTCGTTGAACGAGTAGACGACGACGATCGCGAGCGGCACGTAGAGGAACGCGTAGGCGAGAAGCGCGGCCGCCCACAGCCAGGCCGGACGCCTACGCACGGTTCGCACCGAGGCCGCGCCGGCCCACCCAGGCGGCGCTGCCGGCGAGCACGAGCGCGGCGACCGTCAGGACGATCGACAGCACGCTGCCGAACGGCCAGTCGCGCGTTTCGAGGAACTGCTGCTTGATCAGGTTGCCGATCAGCGTGTCCTCCGGCCCGCCGAGGATGTCGGGAATGGCGAAGATGCCGAGCGCGGGGATGAAGACCAGCGCCGCGCCGGCGTAGATCCCCGGCAGCGACAGCGGGAACGTGATGCGCCAGAAGCGCTGCCACGCGTTGGCGCCGAGGTCCTGCGCCGCGTCGAGCAGCGCCTGGTCGTGCTTCTCGAGGTTCGCGTAGAGCGGCAGCACCATGAACGGCAGGTGCACGTAGACGAGGCACACCAGCACGGCGAAGCCGCTGAAGAGCAGCGACACCGGCGCTGCGCCGAACGCGCCGAGCACGCCGTTGACGAGCCTCGCGAGCGCGGCATTCGGCCCGAGGATGATCATCCACGCGTAGATGCGGATCAGGAAATTGCTCCAGAACGGGAGGATGACGAGGAGCAGCAGCAGGTCGCGGTGCTTCTTCGCGCTCTTCGCGATCAGCGTCGCGAGCGGGTAGGCGAGCAGCAGGCAGGCGAGCGTCGTCAGCGCGGCGTATCCGGCCGACTTGACGAACACGCGCAGGTAGACCGTTTCGGTGAGGAAGCGCGTGTAGCTCTCGACGGTGAGGTCGACCTTCCCGGCTTCGTCGACGAGCGGCGCGAGCCCGCCGAACTCGCCCGGCGAGCGAAACGACGCGAGCACCATGATGAGCGCGGGCGCCGCGAAGAAGATCAGCAGGTAGAGCAGCGGCGGCCCGGTGACGAGCCATCTCGCCGCGCGGGTGTCGGGACGGGCCGCGGCCACCGCTCGCGTCACTCCTCGATGAAGTGCCCGGCGTCGATGCGCCAGCTCACGTCGACGCTGTCGCCGACCTCGAAGAACTTGGCGCGCCCGCTCTGGGAGTTCGCGAGCAGCGCCTCGACCCGGGTGCCGCCGGGCGTCTGCACCCGATACACGGTGACGTCGCCCATGTACAGCAGGTCGGCGACGGTGCCGCTGAAATGGTTGTCCGGCGCGAGCGGCGAAGGGCCGCCCCGAGCCGCGAGTTGCGCCCCCTCGGGGGGCAGCGCCGCGGCGAAGCCGCCAGCGTGGGGGCCGTTGGCCTGCGGAGGGGCGCCCGCCGCGATGCGGATCTTCTCGGGCCGCAGCGCGACCGCGCCCTGGGCGCCGATCGCGACGGACGAGCGCGTGGCGGCGCGCACCGCGCCGAGGCCGCCGACATCGACGGTGACCACCCCGTCGGCGCGAGAGGCGACCGGACCCGACAGCAGGTTGCAGTGACCGATGAAATCGGCGACGAAGCGCGTGCGCGGGAACCCGTAGATCCGGGACGGCTCGTCGAGTTGCTCGACCCGGCCGCGGTTCATCACCGCGATCCGGTGCGAGAGCGCGAGCGCCTCGGTCTGGTCGTGCGTCACGTAGACGAACGCGATGCCCACTTCCTTCTGCAGGTTGATGAGCTCGATCTGCAGCTCCTCGCGCAGCTTCGCGTCGAGCGCCGCCAGCGGCTCGTCGAGCAGCAGCATCGTCGGACGCGTGATCAGCGCGCGCGCGATCGCCACCCGCTGCTTCTGGCCGCCGGAGAGCTCGTGCGGATAGCGCCGGTTGAAGCCGGTGAGGCGCACGTCCTCGAGCGCCGCCTCGATCCGCGCCTTGCGCTCGCCGGCCGGCACGCGCGCCATCTGCAGCGGAAACGCGACGTTGCCTGCCACGCTCATGTGCGGGAACAGCGAGTAGCTCTGGAACACCGTGCGCACCGGGCGCTTTTCCGGAGGATGGCTGGCGATGTCCTCGCCGTTGAGCAGGATGCGTCCGGCGTCGGGGAGGTCGAAGCCGGCGATCATCCGCAGCAGCGTGGTCTTGCCGCAGCCCGAGGGTCCCAGCAGCGTGAAGAACTCGCCCGCCTCGATGGCGAGGCTCACGTTGTCGACCGCGGTGAAGTCGCCGAAGCGCCGCGTGACCCCCTGGATCTCGAGTAGCGCCACCGGCGCGAGGCTCCTTTCCGGAAACGGTGAGAGAACGCGCGGCGGATTGTAGCGGATCGGCGGGCGAGATCAGCCGGTCTGCAACAGGAGCAGCGCGACGACGATCGTCAGCAGCACCGCGATCGTGGCGAGCCAGCGGTTGCGCGACTGCTGCGCGAGCGCGAGCGCCTTGAGCGCCACGTCCGATGCGGCCGACGGCTCCGACAGGCGCTGGTGGAGCAGGCGCGGCAGCTCGGGAATGGTCTCGACCAGCGACGCCGCCTCGGCGAACAGGCGCCGCCGGAGCGCCCGCAGGCCGATCTGGTCCTCCATCCATCGTTCGAGGAACGGCTTCGCCGTGACCCACAGGTCGAGATCGGGGTCGAGCTGGCGCCCGAGGCCCTCGACGTTGAGCAGCGTCTTCTGCAGCAGCACGAGCTGCGGCTGGATCTCGACGTTGAAGCGGCGCGAGGCGCGGAAGAGCTGGACGAGGACCTTGCCGAGCGAGATCTCCTTCAGCGGCCGGTCGAAGATCGGCTCGCAGACGACGCGTATCTCGCTCTCGAGCTCGTCGATGCGCGTATTGGCCGGCACCCAGCCCGATTCGAGGTGCGCGGTGGCCACGCGGTGATAGTCGCGGCGGAAGAAGGCGAGGAAGTTCTGCGCGAGGTAGCTCTTGTCGCGCTCGGACAGCGTGCCCATGATGCCGAAGTCGAGCGCGATGTACTTGCCGTGGCTCTGCGCGTCGATCGCGACGAAGATGTTGCCCGGGTGCATGTCGGCGTGGAAGAAGCCGTCGCGGAACACCTGCGTGAAGAAGATCTCGACCCCCGCGCGCGCCAGGCGCTTCAGGTCGATCCCGGCGGCGACCAGGTCGGCGATGCGCCCGATCGGAATGCCGGCCATCCGCTCCATGACGAGGATCTCGCTGGCGGTCCAGTCCCAGTAGATCTCGGGCACCTTCAGCAGCGGCGACAGCCGGAAATTGCGCCGGAGCTGCGAGCAGTTCGCGGCCTCGCGCGTGAGGTCGAGCTCGTCGTGGATCGTCTTGTCGAACTCGGCGACGACCTCGCGCGGCCGCAGCCGCTTGCCCTCGCGCCAGCGCTCGACGAGCGACGCGGCCGTGTGCATCAGCGACAGGTCGTGCTCGATCACCTCGGCGACGTTGGGCCGCAGCACCTTCACGGCGACCGGCGTGCCGTCGGGCAATTCGGCGAAATGCACCTGGGCGACCGATGCGCTCGCGACCGGCGCCAGGTCGAAGGTCTTGAACACGTCGGCGAGCGGCCGGCCGAACACCCGGACGATCGTCGCCTCGACGAGCTCCGATGCGAACGGCGGCACGCGGTCCTGCAGCAGGGCGAGCTCGTCGGCGATGTCCGGCGGCAGGATGTCGCGCCGCGTCGACAGCACCTGCCCGAACTTGATGAAGATCGGGCCGAGGTCCTCCAGCGCACGCCGCAGGCGCACGCCGCGGGGTGCCGACAGGTCGCGCCAGAACAGCGCGGCGCGAGCGACCGGCCGCAGCGGCCGCAGGCGCTCGTGCCCGAGCGCCAGGTCGTCGAGACCGTGCCGCAGCGCTACGACGACGATCCGGAGGAGCCGGCCCAGGCGCATCGGCGCATTGTACGAGGCGCGCCGAGGACTACCGGTTCAGAGCACGAAGCGGGGACGCCGTTTGCGCGGCGGCTTGGACAGGGCGACGCCGCCCTCGGGAGGGGCCGCCGCACGCGGCTCGTCGCGCCGCTTCGGCAGCTTGCGCGATCGCTGCGCCGGGTCCGCCTGGGGATCCGCGGCCGGTTTGCGTGATTCAGCCATCACGCGGCCGCGCGCACCGCGGACGCCGCATTGCCCGGCGCTTGCGCCGGACGCACGCAGCGCCAGATGTTCGCGACGAACACCAGAATGGCGATGGCCACGGCGAGCGCGCCCGCGATCGTCAGCGGCAGGAAGGCCTCGTGGCCGGTCAGCGTGAACGCGAGGCCGACCATGAACAGCGGCAGCGCGACGTTGTGGACCCAGAAATGGATCCGCGCGAGCCGGGTTTGCGCGGCGGCCGGGTAGACGTGATAGATGACGCCCATGATGCCGAGCGAGGCCCAGCCGAGCAGGTTGACATGAGCGTGGACCGGCGCCAGCGAGAACTGCTGCGTGATGCCCATCACGATGCCCATCGTGACGCCGATCGCGAGGTAGACGGCGGCAATCCTGATCAGGCGTGCGCTCATGCGTGTCTCCATGGAGAGGTGGTGGGTCAGGCCGCCAGCCCGACTGCGCGCGAGGATGCGAAGCGCGCGGGGATGGCCGCGAGCGCCGGATGGACGCGGGCTGCGAGCATGCGGCCGAGCTCGTAATCGGCATCGCGCGCCAGCCGGTGGTCGCGCAGCGCGGCGAAGAGGCGCGCGAGCGGTGCCGTGTGGCCCGCCGCGTAGGCCGCGTAGGCACCGCGGGTGATCGCGAGTTCGGCCAGGACGGACGGCACGACGTCCATCTGCCCGAACTCCGCCTCGAAGCCCGCGAGGCTCGGCATGTCGTCGTCGAGCGTCGCGGCCGCCTCGGCGAGCGAGCCTACGAGCCGAAGGCCCGCCGGATCGGTCTCGCCGAGCACGGCGACGAGGGCCAGGTTCGCGAACGCTTCCTCGAGCCAGCGTCGCGGAAATTCGATGCCGGCCTGCGTCGCCGCGAGATGCGCGATCTCGTGCGCGATCAGGCGCTCGGCGAGCGCCTCGAGGGCCGGGCCGCGCCCGTTCGTCGCGTCGACGCCGTGGACACCCGCGAGCTCCGCGCACGCCCGCGGCGACAGCCGCCTGGCCAGGTAGTCGCTTACGGCGTGCCATGCGTCGGCGGGTTCGGCGCCGACGATCAGCTCGCCGTCCGGCCCGACGTGCGTCACGCCATAAGACGGGATCCGCGCGTGCCGATCCCAGTCGTCGCGCGCCAGGACGACGAGCGACAGCTTCGGCGCGGCGCCGAGGACGTCGCCGAGCAGCTTGCGGGCCGCCTGCGCGCGCTGTGCGATGCGCTCGCCGGCCGTGCGCTCGCTCGCGCTCACCGCGACCGGGAACGGGAACCAGGGCAGGCCGACGAGCGAGCCGCCCCGCCCGTTCGACCAGGCGGCAAAGGCTCCGGCAAGCATGCGACCGCCGATCCGGGAGCGCGTGAACTCGAGCATGGAATCTCCTTTCCCGTTACAGGACACCGAGCGACGCGCACGACCGCTCGCGCGCGTCATCGTGGCGGATCGCGCCGCCGTCGATGCGCTGGGCATCGCCGTAGGCGGTCGCGAGACAGGACGAATGTGCGACGAACGCGGCCGCGATGCGCGCGCACGCATCGGGCGCGCTGAGGGCGAGCGTCGGCGCGACCTCGACGGCCAGCGCCGCGCCGGCGATCAATGCCACGGTGAGGGACTTGCCAGCGGTTCGCGCCCAGTTGCTCATAGCCTGCTCCGTCCGTTCGACCCCGAGGGGGCCATGACGTTACGACTGCATCGTCACCCGCGCGCGCTAACGGATGACTGACGGATTGAGTAAGTCAGGGGCGAGGGGCGAGGGACGGGGACGCCGGCGCGCTCACGCGGTCACGAGCGACGCGCGGATCGCCTCGGTCTCCGCCGCCGGCTTGCGGCCCAGCACGATCGACAGCAGCTCGCGGCAGCGGCGATACGTCGTCAGCGCGCCGGCGGGGTCGCCGAGCTCGCGCTGGCAAACCATCAGGCGCCGATAGATCGCCTCGGCGAGGTTGTCGAGCTCGAGCGCGCGCTCGTACAGGAGCCGCGCCGCTGCGAAATCCTGCTGTGCCTCGAGCGCCTGGCCTCGCGCGAGAACCGCGCGCGCGAGCCGCGCCTGCAGCCGGTCGCGCAACGGCAGCGCCCACGGCGCCGCCGCCTCGAGGCCGAGGAAATGCCCGCGATAGCACGCGAGCGCCGCGTCGATGTCGGGCGGCGCCGCGTCGAGCGCCTGCTCGAAGGCCCAGACGTCGAGCCATACGACGCTGCCGCTGAGCGACAGGCGGCCATCGGCGAGCGTCAGCGCGCCGTCGACGGCAAGGAGCTTGCGCAGCCGGTAGAGGCCGCTGTCGAACGACGTCTTCGCATCGTCGCCCTCGGCATCGGGCCACAACTGCGCCGTCAGCATCGACGCGTCGACGTTGCGGCCGCCGAGCGCGATCAGCGCCTTCAGCATTTCGAGCGGCCGCTTCTGCGCCTTGCCCTTCGACACGAGCGGCTCGCCGTCGCGCAGCACGACGAACTCGCCGAGCGTGCGCAGCGCGAGCGGCCACGGCCAGTGCGCGGTCGACGCCGACGGCGCCGCCAACTGCCGCTCGCGAATGAGCTTGCGCGCGTAGTCGGGCTCGATGCCGTGCTCGAGCGCGAGCGCGAGCAGCGGCGCGACGATCCCCGGCGTCTGGCGCAGAAAGCCGGCGTAGCCGCGCTCGCGGCACGCCGGCAGCAGCTCGCGCAGCGCGGCGACCGCGTCGGGGATGCGCTCCTGCGTGCGCGCCCGGTGCGCCTCGACGAAGCCGCGCTGGACCGCGAAGTTGGCGCGGTCGATGCCGGTGGAGGAGGCGATCGCTTCGTCGTAGCGGGCAAGCGAGCGCTCGATCGCGCCGCCCTGAAGCTGGCAAAGCGCCTCGCGGACCAGGAAGTGCGGCACCTGCACCGCCGGCAGTCCCGCCTCGCGGCCGATCCACACGGCGTCCTCGGCCGCACGCAATGCCTCCGCGGCGTTTCCCTCGAGCATCCGCACCGTCGATTCCTGGAACTTGAAATAGGCGACGTCCATGCGCCGCGCGGGATTGAGCACGGTGCGCAGCTTTTCCAGCGCGGCGATCGAGCCCGGGACGTCGCGCGACGAGACGACCGGGGCGACCTCCGCGTAATAGATCTCGAACAGCACCGAGCGCAGCGCGTGCTCGCGCGCGATCGCCTCGGCCTCGTCCATCGTGCGCCGCGCCGCCGCATAGCGGCCGAGGATCTGGTGGTTGAACGCGAGGTGCACGCGCCACCACACCTGGTTGAGCGGCGATGCCCGCGGGTCGTCGAGCCAGGGCGTGACGCGGGTGATCAGCGCGTCGGCGGTGTCGCCCTTCGACTTCCAGTTGTAGTAGTTGAACAGGATCGACGCGGCGTTGAGCCGGAAATTGAGCGGCACCTCGAGCGCGGACTCGGCGGCGATCTGGCGTGCGACCTCCTCGGCGATCGCGGTGATGCGCGGATGCTCGGGCTTGCGGAACAGCAGCGCGATCAGGAACGCCGAATGGACGCGCATCGCATCGTAGGGCGCGTCGAGCGGCGCGCCCGGCGTCAGGTGCTCCTCGAACACCGCGATCCAGCGGTCGAGCGGCGTGAAGTCGGCCCACTCGAAATAGTGGCAGTCGACGGCATGCGCGGCCGTCATGAGCACGCGGCGAATGTCGCCGTTGGCGACGAAGCCTTCGTACGCGGCGTCGAGCAGCTCCTTCGCCCGGCGCGGGTCGCTGTAGAGCAGCGCGACGCCGAGGTAGAGCGCGAGCCGCGGCTCGCGGCGCCGGATCGGCTCCGGCAGCATGTCGATCCACTGGGCGAGCGTGTTGGCGCGCCCCTCGGCGATCAGCGCCGCACCCATGTGCAGCGCGAGCCCGGTGAGCGCCGGCCACGCCTGCGCCTCGCGGTAGAGCGCGGCGGCGGCGTCGAACTCGCCGCGCGAGACGAGCTGGCCGGCGGCGCGATCGAGCGCATCGCGCCGCTCCTGCGGCGTAAGCCGCTTGCGACCCTCGTCGAGCAGGAATTCGCGAAACAGCGCATGGAACTGGTAGACGGGCTCGCCGCCGCCGCGCCGCCGGTCGGTGAACAGGTGCTGGCGGTACAGGTAGTCGAGAACGCGCGGCGCGTCCTCGTCGCCGGTGATCGCCGCGGCATCGCCACCCGTCACCGACGGCAGCAGCGCCGCGAGCAGCAGCGTGCGGCGATTGTTCGGCCGCGCGCGCTCGAAGATCTCGCCGGTGAAGTACGCGAACACCGCCTCCTTGCTCTCGGGTACGCGCGCGCCGGTGTCGAGCGCGCCGGCCCGGGCGAGATGCTCGCGCATCAGCACGATCCCCGCGGCCCAGCCGTCGCTGGCGCGATGGATCTCGCGGGCGACCGACGGCGCGAGCCCCGCACCGGCCGTCATTGCCGTGGCCTCCTCGGCGGTGAAGCGCAGCTCGCTCCAGTCGATGTGGGTGATCGACTGATCGGCGATGAGGCGCGCCATTTCCGGCGGCGGCGGCATGCGCGAGATGAAGACCAGGTTCACGCCGGCGGGCAGCTCGCGCAGCCCCTCGCTGAACGCGTGCCGCCAGGCGGCGGCTGCGGGCGCCTCGTGGAAATTGTCGATGACGAGGACCGAACGCGGCGGGAACAGCGCGAAGAACGCGCGCAGGAAGCGGCGCGTGAACGCCGGCAGCTCGCTCGCGTACTCGGGACCGAAGCGCGGCAGCGCCGCGAGCCGCTTCGAGCGCGCGCGCGTGAGCTCGGCGGCGGCAAGCGTCAGGTAGTGGAAGAACGTGCCCGGGTCCGCATCGCCGGCGTCGGTCTGGAACCAGATCCCCGGCGCCTTGCGCGATTCGATGTAGCTTGCCGTCAGCGTCGACTTGCCGGCGCCCGGCGGCCCCGCGATCCACACGATCGGGTGCGCGCGCGCGGCATCGAGGCGCTCGAACAACCGCTCGCGCCGCAGCACGTCATACAGCCGCGGGCGGCTGAACTTGGCGAGGGTGAAGGGCGACGACGTAAGCAGGGCTAGCCCTGGCTAGCAGCAGCCTGATCCAGAACCCATCATGGCCGCGCTACCGTCAGCCGGACCGCTCGCCGGCCATGCGCTCGGTGAGCGCCGCAATGCGCGCGCCGAGAGCGTCGACCCGTGCGGCGAGGAGCGCCGTCTCGTCGAACAGCACGCGCACGTCGGCCGGATGCGCGAGCACCCGGGCCTCGTCGCGGGCGTACGTGGCGACGTTGGCCGCCACGCGCGCCGCCGCGTACTCCGGCAGGCCGAGGAGCCGCCGACCCGCGTCGGCCACCCGCTGGCCGACGATCGGGCCGAACGAGCGCGCGCAGAGCCGTTCGACGAACCACGGCAGCGTCCGCGCGAGGTCCTTCAGCACGCCGCCGAGTTGCACGTCCCCTTCCTCGGCGACGAACTCGTTCCAGCGTCCGGGGTCGGCGAGGAACGCGGGAAGGCCTATCGGCGATACCGTCAGCACCAGATCGGGCGTTGCGCCGGCGAGCGGCGCATGCTCGAGCAGCCCGTGCTCGTCGATGCGGAACCCGCGCAAGAGCGGGCCGACCCGGACCATGAACGCGCGGCCGGCGAACGCGGCCAGCCGTTCGCGCGCCCACGGCTCGTGCTCGAGCAAGCGATTGGCCGCGGTGTCGGTCAGCGCCATCGTCCGGGCGTATTCAGGCGTATTGCTGGATCCCCGCGAGCAGCCAGCCGCTCGAGGCGTCCGTCGGCTTCACGAGGTGCCACAGCTCCTCGAACGGTTGCGCCGTCGGTGCGCCGTCCTCGCGCAGCGTGCCGTGGAAGCGGACGCTCGCGACATAGCGATTGCCTTCCTGCACGACCTCGACGACGTCGGCGTCGAGCGTCACGATCTCGGTCGCGACATGCGCGCCGCGCGCCGCGAGGTCGCGCGCGATCTCCGCCTGCATCTGCGGCGTCGTCACGTCGTCGAGCAGGTCGCGGTCCGCGCGATCGTAGGCGGCTTGCAGGCGGCGGAATTGCTGCTTCGCCTGCGCAAGGAAGGGCGCCGGCTCGAAGCCGGGCGGATATCGTCCGGCGTCCGCGGTCGCGCCGCCGGGCGATCCCCATCCGGCATCGATCGCGGGCTCGCGCGCCGGCTCGAAGCTCGCACGCGCAGCGCCGGCGCCGGCATATTCATACGGCGCCGTACCGCGGCGGCGGGCCGCGAACGCCCGCAGCAGCGCAATGGCGCCGACGGCGAGCAGGCCGATCAGCAGCAGGCTCCCGAGCTCCTCGGACAGGCCGAGATGCGAGAACAGCGCCGCCAGCCCGAGTCCGGCCGCGAACCCCGCGATCGGCCCGAGCCAGCGCGACATGCGCGACGCGGGCACCGCCGCGCCGGCCGCGGCCGGCGCGGCGGCGGGACGCGCGGCCGTCGCGCCCGGCGTCGCGGGCATCACCGGATTCGCCGCCGGACCGGAGAACGTATTCGCCGCCGGCGGGGCCGTCCGGGCGGCCGGTGGCGTAATGCTGCGCTGCATGCCCGAGCTGCGTCCGCCACCGATGCGTGCGGCATCGGCGTAATCCGCGTGGACCACGGCGAACGAGGCTGCGGCGGCGAGGGCGACAACGAGCAGATGTCTCACGTGATTCCTCCGAAGTGGGCCGGCCGCTGCAGCGCGGCGCGTGGCGGGCCGAGCGCCGCCAGCGGCTATATGCGGGCGCGTCGGCCCCGCGTCAATCAGGGTTTCCCCGATGCTCCCCGGCGAGGTTCCTAATATACGCGGCCGACGTGCAGCGCGACCGCGCCCGCGGCGAGATTGTAGTAATCGACGCGATCGAACCCCGATTGTTCCATCAGCGCCTGCAGCGCGGCCTGGTCCGGGTGCACGCGGATCGACTCGGCGAGATAGCGGTAGCTCGCGGCGTCGTTGACGACCAGCCGGCCGAGCAGCGGCAGGACGTTGAAGCTGTACCAGTCGTAGGCCGGGGCGAGCGGGCCGGCGACCCGCGAGAACTCGAGCACCAGCGCCACGCCGCCCGGCACGAGCACGCGGGCCATCTCGGCGAGCGCACGCTCCTTGCGTGTCACGTTGCGCAGCCCGAAGCCGATCGAGACGCAATCGAAGGCGCGATCGCGAAACGGCAGCGCCTCGGCGTTGCACTGCACGGTCGGCAATGCGACGCCGAGATCGACCAGCTTGTCGCGGCCGGCGGCCAGCATCGCGCCGTTGATGTCGGTGTGGACGACGGTGCCGGACGGACCGGCGCGCCGCGCGAACAGGCGCGCGAGGTCGCCCGTCCCCCCCGCGAGGTCGAGCACGCGTCCCCCCGGCCGCACGCCGGACAACGCGACGGCGAAGCGCTTCCAGCCGCGATGCAGCCCGGCCGACATCAGGTCGTTCATCAGGTCGTACCTGGTCGCGACCGAATCGAACACGCCGCGCACGCGCCGCGTCTTCTCGTCGGGCGTCACCTGCTCGTAGCCGAAATGCGTCGTTTCCATGACGGAGGATTCGAGGATCGAGAACCCCTCATCCCGGGTCCCGGCTCGCGCCGGCCGCGGCGAGCCGCTCGAGATAGCTGCGCCACAGCTCGTCCTGGCGCTCGCCGAGGTCGTACAGGTAATCCCAGGCGTAGATGCCGGAGCCGTGCCCGTCGGAGAACGTCGGCCGCAGCGCGTAGTGCCCGACCGCCTCGGCCTGCGTGATCGTCACGTCGCGCTTGCCGACCTGCAGGATCTCCTGCCCCGGGCCGTGCCCGCGCACCTCGGCCGACGGCGAATGCACGCGCAGGAACTCGTACGGCAGCCGGAAGCGGCGGCCGTTCGCGAACGCGATTTCGAGGACCCGCGAGGCCTGGTGCAGCTTGATCTCGGTCGGCGGCGGGATCCGGGCGTCGGGGCCGGGCATGAGCGCATTCTACCCGCGGAACGCGAAGCGCCGTCCCGGCCTTCCGCGGCGGTCCTCCGATGACCTCGGCCTCCTCGCGCAGGCGCGGCGATGCGAGGCGGCGACGCGTCGGCCTCCACGACTCGCGCGCCGCCGACCGTGCGGGGCTCGGCTTCGCCCGGCGCGCTCGTCGTTACTCGTTCGTCTCGGGAACGATGTCGAGGTTGCCGATGCCGGAGAATATGTTCCGGTTCTTCGCTTCCTTGCCCTTCAGCTTGATCTCGAGGCGCAGGTCGTTCAGCGAGTCGGCGTTGCGCAGCGCATCCTCGTAGCTGACGAGGCCCGCCTCGTAGAGGTCGAACAGCGACTGGTCGAACGTCTGCATGCCGAGCTCGCGCGAGCGCTTCATCAGGTCCTTGATCTCGCCGACGGCGCCCTTGAAGATCAGGTCGGAGACGAGCGGCGAGTTCAGCATCACCTCGACGGCCGGCACGCGGCCCTTGCCGTCGCGGCGCGGGAGCAGCCGCTGCGCGACGAACGCGCGCACGTTGAGCGACAGGTCCATCAGGAGCTGCGCGCGCCGCTCCTCGGGGAAGAAGTTGATGATCCGGTCGAGCGCCTGGTTCGTGCTGTTCGCGTGCAGCGTCGCGAGGCAGAGGTGGCCGGTCTCGGCGAAGGCGACCGCGTAATCCATCGTGTGGCGGTCGCGGATCTCGCCGATCAGGATCACGTCGGGCGCGGCGCGCAGCGAGTTCTTCAGCGCGATCTCCCAGTTGTCGGTGTCCACGCCCACCTCGCGCTGCGTGACGATGCAGTTGCGGTGCTCGTGCACGAATTCGATCGGGTCCTCGATCGTGATGATGTGGCCGAAGCTGTTCTCGTTGCGGTAGCCGAGCAGCGACGCCATCGACGTCGACTTGCCGGCGCCGGTGGCGCCGATGAAGAGGAAGATGCCGCGCTTGGACATGATGACGTCCTTCAGCACCGGCGGCAGGCCCAGCTCCTCGAACGTCGGGATGTCGGTGACGATCGTGCGCAGCACCATGCCGACGCGGCTCTGCTGGACGAACGCGTTGACGCGGAAGCGGCCCACGCCGGGCGGGCTGATCGCGAAATTGCACTCCTTCGTCGCCTCGAACTCCGCGGCCTGCTTGTCGTTCATCACGCTGCGGACCAGCTCGATCGAGTGCTGCGGCGAGAGCTGCGTCTTCGACACCGGCGTGATCTTGCCGTCGACCTTGATCGCCGGCGGGAATCCCGCGGTGATGAACAGGTCGGAGCCCTTCTCCTTGACGAGCAGCTCGAGCAGCTCGTGGATGAAGCGGGTGGCGCGTTCTCGTTCCATGTGCGACCTCCAGTCCTGCGGCTGGTCCGCTCGCGCGTCAGCCGGCGCCGAACATCTCCTTGTTCACCGCCCGCATCCGCGCTTCCGACGCGGCGATGACGTTGCGGCGCACGAGCTCGACGAGGCACTGGTCGAGCGTCTGCATCCCGACCGCCAGCCCGGTCTGGATCGACGAATACATCTGCGCGACCTTGTTCTCGCGGATCAGGTTGCGGATCGCGGGCGTGCCGAGCATGATCTCGTGCGCCGCGACGCGGCCCTGCCCGTCCTTCGTCTTGATCAGCGTCTGCGAAATGACGGCGACGAGCGACTCGGAGAGCATCGCGCGCACCATGTCCTTTTCCGCGGCCGGAAACACGTCGATGATCCGGTCGACCGTCTTGGCGGCCGAGCTCGTGTGCAGCGTGGCGAACACGAGGTGCCCGGTCTCCGCGGCCGTCATCGCGAGGCGGATCGTCTCGAGGTCGCGCATTTCGCCGACGAGGATGTAGTCGGGGTCTTCGCGCAACGCCGCGCGCAGCGCGTTCGGGAACGACAGCGTATGCGGCCCGAGCTCGCGCTGGTTGATCAGGCATTTCTTGGACTCGTGCAGGAACTCGATCGGGTCCTCGATCGTCAGGATGTGGCCGAACTCGTTCTCGTTGACGTGGTTGACCATCGCGGCGAGCGTGGTCGACTTGCCCGAGCCGGTCGGACCGGTGACGAGGATCAGCCCGCGCGGCCGCTCGGTGAGGCCCGCGAAGACCTTCGGCGCGTTGAGGTCCTCGAGCGACAGCACCTTCGACGGAATCGTCCGGAACGCGGCGGCCGCGCCGCGATACTGGTTGTAGGCGTTGACGCGGAAGCGCGCGAGGTTCGGCACGGCGAAGCTGAAGTCGCACTCGAGGAATTCCTCGTACATCTTGCGCTGCGCATCGCTCATGATGTCGTACACCATCGCGTGCACGTCCTCGTGCTCCATCGGCGGCAGGTTGATGCGCCGGATGTCGCCGTGCACGCGGATGAGCGGCGGCAGCCCCGACGACAGGTGCAGGTCGGAGGCCTTGTTCTTGACGGCAAATGCGAGCAGTTCCGTGATATCCATGAGTCAACCCGGGATCCGGAGGTCGCGGATCGCGCCGCGACCTGCGCTTTCGACAGGGGCGGCGCCGAATGGACACCCCGGGATCCGCCCCGCCGCGGCGGCGCTGATCCGATGGGCAGGGGGATTCGCGTCGTTTTGAGTGGTTTTCATCGCTGCGCGGGCGTAACCGTCCCAACGATCAGTTAACAAACGGCCTGTAGTATGCAATACACATGCCAGATGACGATGTTCTAATCGCGCTCGATGATTATGGGCCTGGGCGAGAAACGGTGGCAAGGCGCGCGCCAGCGCATCGCGGATGCGGCGCGGGCCGCGGGACGCGCGCCCGGCTCGGTGCGCCTGCTGGCCGTTTCGAAGACGTTTTCCGCGGCCGACGTGCGTGCGGTGCACGGATTGGGCCAGCGCGCGTTCGGCGAAAACTACGTCCAGGAAGCGGTCGACAAGCGCGCGCTGCTCGCCGACCTGCCGGATGCCGAGTGGCACCTGATCGGGCCGCTCCAGGCAAACAAGGCGCGGGCCGCCGCAGCGGCGTTCGAGTGGGTCGAGACGATCGACCGGCCGCGGATTGCGGACCGACTGTCGGACGCGCGCGCGCCGCAGCGGCCGCCGCTCAACGTTCTCGTCCAGGTCAACGTGAGCGGCGAGGCGACGAAGAGCGGCGTCGCCCCCGCAGCGGCGCTCGAGCTTGCGCGATACGTCGCAACACTGCCGAATTTGCGCCTGCGCGGGATCATGGGCATCCCGGAGCCGACCGCGGACGTCGAGCGGCTGCGGGAGCAGTTCCGCGCACTGCGGGCCTGCTTCGACGCCTGCCGCGCGGCGGGTCTTGCAGTGGACACGTTGTCGATGGGAATGTCGGCCGACCTGGAGCTCGCGATCGCGGAGGGCGCGACCGAAGTTCGTCTGGGAACCGCGATCTTCGGCGCACGGCGCAAAGGAGGTAACTTGAAGGCGACTTTCGTCGGCGGCGGCAACATGGCCTCCGCCATCATCGGCGGCCTGGTCTCGCACGGAGCTGCTGCGACGGATCTGCGCGTCGTCGAGCCGCTCGACCCGCAGCGCGAGCGGCTCGCGTCACGCTTCGCGGGGCTCGGTCTGCATGCCGCTGTGCAAGCGGCGGCGTTCGACGGCGCCGATCTCGTCGTGCTGGCGGTCAAGCCGCAGCAGATGCGCGAAGCGGCGCGCCAGCTCGCCCCGTTCGTCGCTGCGATCCCGTTGCTCCTGACCATTGCCGCGGGCGTGCGTTGCGCCGACCTCGCGCGCTGGCTCGGGGGCTACGGGCGCATCGTGCGCGCGATGCCGAACACGCCGGCGCTGATCGGCGCGGGGATCAGCGCGCTTTATGCGACGCCCGAGGCGCGCGCCAGCGCCGCGACGGCCGCGCGGGTGCTCGAGGCGTGCGGCGAAGTGATCTGGTGCGAGCACGAGCGCGATCTCGATGCGGTCACCGGCGTTTCGGGGAGCGGACCGGCGTACGTGTTCTATTTTCTCGAGGCGCTCGAGCGGGCCGCGGTCGAGCTCGGGCTCGAACCGTCCGACGCGCGGCGGCTCGCATATGCAACCTTCGACGGCAGCGTGCGGCTCGCGCGCCAGAGCAGCGAGGCGCCCGCGGCGCTGCGCGCCAACGTCACGTCGAAGGGCGGCACGACCGCGCGCGCGCTCGAGGTGCTGGACGCGGCGGACGTCGGCGGACATTTCATCGCGGCGGTGAAGGCGGCCGCAGCGCGCGCGGCCGAGCTCGGTGACGAGAACGCGATCGATTGAACGACGGACGCCGCCATGCTCGCCACCGCGCTCGCCTACCTGATCGACGTCTTCTTCGGCCTGTTCACCTATACGCTGCTGCTGCGCCTCGCGATGCAGGTCCTGCGCGCGCCGTTTCGCAATCCGCTCGGGCAGGCCGTGATGGCGCTCACCGACTGGATCGTCAAGCCGCTGCGCAGGGTGCTGCCCGGCGTCGGCGGCATCGATTGGGCGTCCGTCGTCGCGGCGCTGCTGTTCCAGTTCGGGTGGCTCGTCGCGCTGCAGTTCGCGTTCGGGCGCGCGTTCGCGCTGCTCGGACCCGGCATCGCGTTCCTGCTGCTCGCGACGCTGATCGCGCTCGGCAAGGCGCTGCTGTGGCTGACGATCATCGTCGTCCTCGTGCAGGCGGTCCTGTCGTGGGTCGCGCCCGACGGTCCGCTCGCCGGCGTGCTGAACGCGCTCACGTTCCCGGTGCTGCGCCCCGTGCGCCGGATCGTCCCGCCGATCGGCGGCACGCTCGACCTGTCGCCGCTGATCGTCATCGTGATCGCGCAACTGCTGCTGATCACGATCGTGCCGTGGCTCGAGGCGAGCGCGACGCGGCTGTTCATCTGATCGCGAGCCCGCACCCGCCCGCTCCCTGCTCTCGCGCAGCGGCGAGGCCATTCGCGAGGCGCACGAACGCCGCCACCGACAGCGTCTCGCCGCGTGCGCCCGGATCGATGTTCGCCGCACGCAGCGCGTCCTCGTCCGCGATTGCGGCGAGCGCGTTGCGCAACGTCTTGCGCCGCTGCCCGAATGCCGCGGCGACGATGCGTGCGAACAGCGCTTCGTCGGCGATCGCGGGCCGCGCGCCGCCGAGCGGCACGAGGCGCGCGAGCGCGGATTCCACCTTCGGCGCCGGCCGGAACGCGCCGGCGGGAACGCCGAACAGGCGCGTCACGGCGAAGCGCGACTGCAGCATCACGGTGAGCCGCCCGTAGTCCGCAGTTGCCGGCTGCGCCGTCATCCGCGCGACCACCTCGCGCTGCAGCATCACGTGGACGTCGCGCAACTGCGCCTCGTGCGCCGCGAGATGGAAGAGCAGCGGCGAGCCGATGTTGTACGGCAGGTTGCCGACGATGCGCAGATGCGCTCCGAGCGGCGCCAGATCGAACGTCAGCGCATCGGCTTCGTGCAGTACCAGGCGCCCGGGCGGAAAACGCCCGCGCAAACGCGCGGCGAGGTCGCGGTCGATCTCGATCGCCGCGATGTGCCCGACGCGCTCGACGAGCGCTTGCGTCAGCGCGCCGAGCCCCGGGCCGATTTCGACGATGTTGTCGGCGGGCGCCGGCGCGATCGCATCGACGATGCGCGCGACGTAATGCGGGTCGGCGAGAAAGTTCTGGCCGAAGCGCTTGCGCGGCCGGTGACCGTGCACGCCGACGCGGCCTCAGGCGTCCGATCGCGCGGCGAGCTCGATCGCGAGCTCGACGGCGGCGACGAGACTGCCCGGGTCGGCGCTCCTCGCCCGCGCGGCATCGGCCGCGAGATCGAGCGCGGTCCCGTGATCGACCGACGTGCGGATGAACGGCAAACCCAGCGTGACGTTGACGCCGTGTCCGAAGTTCGCCGCCTTGAAGGCCGGCAACCCCTGGTCGTGGTACATCGCGACGATCGCATCGAAGCGACGCGCGACGTCGGGAACGAAGACGCTATCGGCGGGCAGCGGCCCGGTCACGTTCGCGCCGCGCGCACGTGCCGCTGCGATCGCCGGCGCGATGACGTCGAGATCCTCGCGGCCGAGATGACCTGCCTCGCCGGCGTGCGGATTGAGGCCGCAGACGGCGATGCGCGGCTGCGCGATGCGGAAGCGCCGCGACAATTCGCGCCGCACGATCGCGACGGTCTCCTCGACCGCGGCCGCGGTCAGCGCCTCGGGCACCGCGCGCAGCGGCAGGTGCGTCGTCACCAGCGCGACCCGCAGCGCCGCGCTCCCCGCGCCGCTCGCGAGCATCATCACCACGCGCGGCGTGTGCGTGCGCGCGGCGAAGAACTCGGTGTGGCCGGAGAACGGGATGCCGGCGTCCTCGATCGCGCTCTTCTGCACCGGTCCGGTGACGAGCGCGGCGAACGCACCGGTCGCGCACGCATCGCAGCCCGCCTCCAGCATCGACAGCACGCTGCGGGCGTTCGTGGGATCGGGGTGCCCGGGCACCGCCGGCGCCGCGAGCGGCTGATGCCATACCTCGAGCGCGCTGCCGAGCGGCGCGAACGCGAGCGGATCGTAACGCTCGTAGCGCGGCGTCGCGCCGATGCGCCGCGCGCGCTCGGCGAGGAGCCGCTCGTCCGCGAGCACGACGAGGCGGGCAGGGAAGTGCCGCGCCGCATGCCGCTCGGCGAGCCGTGCGACCAGCTCCGGGCCGATGCCGGCCGGCTCGCCGGCGGTGATCGCGATCGTCGGATGCGACGCGTTGCTCAAAGCGGCAGGATGGCGACGGACGCCGCGTCCCCGAAGACCTGCGCGTCGACGTTCAGCATCGCGCGCACCGCGAACGTCCCGGGCCGCTCCTCGTCGATGCGCACCTGCCGGTAGCCCTCCAGCGGATGCGCCGGCCGGCCGAAGATCCACACCGCGTCGAGCGGATGGTCGGCGTTGATCTCGCCGGTGTGCTGGACGGCGCGCCCGAGCGGCAGCACGTGGCCTTCCCGTCCGAACACCGGGAACTGGTCGAGCTTCGCCGCGTACCGCAGCACCTGCGATCCGGGGTAGCGCGCGCGGGTGTTGAGGTCGTACCACGCGCCGGGCGGCAACGCGATGTCGACTTCCCCGCCTTCGTGCAGGATCGGCGCGACCAGCAGCGTGTCCCCGCACATGAATTGCGTCTCGAAGTCGCGCACGAGCCGGCTGTCCGGGAACGCGAGCGGCATCGCGCGCGCAACCGGCATGCCCGTGCGCATCGCCTGCGCGATGACCTGCTCGAGATAAGGGATCAGCCGGTAGCGCAGCGCGAGCCACTTGCGCGCGATCCCTTCGGCCTCGGCGCCGAATGCCCACGGCTCCCGCGCGCCGATGCCGTGCAGGCGCATGTGCGAGAAGAACACGGCCGCCTGCAGCCAGCGGACGTACAGCTCGGGCGAAGGCTGCGCCGAGCCGTACAGGCCGCCGATGTCGGAGCTGTGATACGGATTGCCGCTCATGCCCCAGGACAGCCCGCCGCGTATCGAGGCGGCGAGGCCCTCCCAGTCGCTTTGCGGGTCGCCGCCCCAGCCGAGCGGATAGCGCTGGCTGCCGGCCCACGCGGCGCGGCTCCAGACGATCGGAGGACCGTCGTGCGGCGACTGGAAGCGCGCGGTCGCCTCGAACACGCAGCGGTTGTAGAGCAGCGGATAGACGTTGTGCAGGCGCGCGCCGCTGTCGCCGTTGAACGCGACCGCGTCGTCGGGGACCTGCTCGCCGAAATCGCTCTCGACGACGTCGACGCCATCCTCGAACAGCGGCCCGTGCGCATCGCGCCACCACGCGAACGCGTCGGGATTGGTGAAGTCGACGATGCCGCTTTCCGGCAACGCCGTCTGCAATCCGCCGAGCGCCGACGTCCCGGGCGCCGCGTCCCACGAGAAGACGTACGGGTCGCCCTGCTGCGTCGTGAGCAGGTATTGCTGCGATGCAAGCTCCTGGAACAGCGGCGAGTCGACCGACACGTACGGATACTCCCAGACGCACACGCGCAGGTGGTGCGCCTTGATCTTCGCGAGGGCGCCGGCCGGATCCTCGTAGCGTTCCGCGTCCCACGTGAAATCGAATTGCGTCGCGACGTCCCATGCGGCCCGGCCGTCGAGCGTCAGCACGTCCGCCGGAATCTTGCGTTCGCGCAGCCGCGCCGCGACGGCGATCGCCTCGTCGGGCGTCGCGTAGGAGGCGCGCGACACCCACAGGCCGAGGCTCCAGCGCGGCACGCCGGCGGGCCGGCCGGTAATCTGCGTGTAGAGATCGAGGATCGCCGCGGGCGTCTCGCCGGCGAACAGGAACAGGTCGAGCGCCTCGTCCTCGACCATCACCGCGTAGCTGCGGTGCGACCAGTCCGGATGGCCGACGCCGTGCGTGACCATCCCGGGCGTGTGGACCAACGTGCCCCACGCGCCCTTGCCGCTGCCGCAACTCCACGCGAACGGCGTGTTCTTGTAGGCGAGCTCCGTGTTGACGCCGAGCGCATCCTGCACCTGCGAATGGATCAGCTCGCCGCGCTTGTCGAGCGGGCCGAACTTCTCGCCGAGCCCGTACACCGCCTCGCCGGTCGCGAGCGCGAACGCCGCGGACCACAGGCCGCCCTGACGCAGCCGCCCGAACGTCGGCAGCCGCGTCCAGCCGCGGATATGCTCGTCGGTGATCGACCGCAGCACGACGTGATCCTTCCACAGCAGGCGCAGTCGCAGCGGCGAGCCGCCGATCTCGAGCGTCGCGTCGCCGGCGGTGAACGTCCACGTTCCGGGCAACCGCTGCGCGACGGTGCAGTTGCGGGCGCGCGCGACGAGAATCCCGTAGTCGGGGCGCGTATGCGGGCCGACGCGCAGGCGGAACGCCCCGGCGCCGTAGCACTCGACATCGAGGATGTCGCCGCTCGAGGTCGCGAACGACGCGCCGGCGGCGGTCGCGCCCAGGCAGTGCGGAACGTCGAGGCGCAGGTAGTCGTCGGATTCGAGCTGCATCGGGCGGGTCCGTTCAGGCGCGAAAGCGCGATTCGGGAAGTCCGGCGACGTCGACGCGCATCGCGAAGATGCCGCCGCTTTGCGGGAGGCGGGCGAGCTCGTCGGCGTCGCGCATCTGGCGCGCCGTCGTCACGTAGAGCGTGCGCAGGTCGGGACCGCCGAATGCGCACATCGTCGGACACATCGCCGGCAACCGATGCTCCGCGACGAGGCTTCCGTCGGGCGCGAGCTGCACGAGCCTGCCGCCGCGGTAGTGCGCGACCCAGTAGTCGCCCGCGCTGTCGACGGCGGCGCCGTCGGGCCGCTCGGTCTCGCCGCGCCACTGCGCAAACGTGCGCCCGCGGCTCGGCGTGCCGCTCGCCGCGTCGTAATCGAAGGCGCGGACGATGCGCGCCGGCGTGTCGGCGTGGTACATCGTGCGTCCGTCGGGGCTCCATGCGAGGCCGTTGCTGATCGTGATGCCGCCGAAAAGCCGCGTCAGCGTGAGGTCGGGATCGAGCCGGTACAGCGCGGCGCCGTCGGCGTCGCGCCGCTCGTTCATCGAGCCGACGACGAAGCGGCCCTGCGGGTCGCAGCGGCCGTCGTTGAAACGGTAGTGCGTCGTTTCGTAAGGCGCCGCCGCGACCTGCCGCTCGAGCATGCCGTTCGCGTCGCAGAGCGAGATGCCGCTGCGCAGCGCCACGGCGAAGCCGCCGCCTTCGCGCAGCGCATAGCTGCCGATCGCCTCCGGCATCGGCATCGCGGCGTTGCGCCCGCTCGCCGGATCGAACCGGTTGAGCGACGGGGCGTTGATGTCGACCCAGTAGAGGACCTGCTCGGCGATCGACCACAACGGGCATTCGCCCAGGCTTGCGCGAACGTCGAGCACGCACGAGAACGCAGTGGATGCGGCAGTCATCGAGCGATTCGGGAGCCTGATCCGGCGATGGCAGCCGCGGCAATGCGCATCGTACAAGAAAAGGCGGCACCGGGCGGCAGCACGCGCAAGCCCGTCGCCTGCGCGCCGGCGGCGGCGCGATTGAAGGCGTCCGTCTCGTGCGTCACCGGCTCGACGGCCGCGAAATCTCCGCCGGACGGCACGTAGACGACGAGGCACGAGCAGGCGCGGTCCGCCTCGAGCGTCGCGGCGAGGCCCGCCGCAGCCGTCTCGACGCGGGCGAAGCCGCGCCAGCCGGTGAAGACGTTGTCGAGCGCGATCGCGTCGAGCGAACGCGGCGGGTCGAACCGCCACTCGCCCGCAACGGGTACATGCTGTCGCGGCAACTGCGTGGCGTCGTTGCGCCACACGGCGTCGGCACGAAAGCCGAGATGCGTCGTCGCATCGCGGGGAAAGAATGGATGCCAGCCAAGTCCGAACGGGAACGCCTCGCCGCCCGTGTTCGCGATCGTCAGCGTGACCGCGAGCGCGATCGTCGGCGCTTCGCCCGGCAAGTCGCGTTCGGCGAGGTGGAACGTCTGCGTCGCGACGAAGGGCCACGGCCAGGCGCGCGCGCGCTCGCCCTGCGCGTCGTGGTGCAGCGTGAAGCGGGCATGGCCCTGCGAGGCGCCGGCAACCGACCATGCGCGCTGCCAGCCCACGCCGTGGATCGCGTGCGGGTGCGTGCCGAAATTGCGCGCGAGCGCGTACTCGCGTCCGCCGAAGCGCAGCCGCGCGCCGCGGATCCGGTTCGAATAGGGAACCAGCGGGTAGCAACTCGTCTGCCGGACGTCGCGCCCCGCGATCGCGGCCGGCGGTGTGGGCCGCAGCACCGCATGGCCGCCGACGGTGAACGCCGTCACCGCGCAACCCACCTCGGGTGCGATGGCGACGCGTGCGCTCGGCGCTGCAAGCTCGACGATCGTAGGATCCCCCGCTTCGGTGACGATCGAACGCGCGAGACTATACCGGACCCGATTGCGGGATCTCGCGTCGCGCGACGCGGCCGGCCGCATGATCGCGATCGCTATAATGCGCGCTGCAGGGAGGCTCGCACCTCCCTTTTGTTTTGCGCTTTGCGAGGAACTGCGCCCGTGCGCCGCGTCGCTGCCGACCCCGACTTCCGCGCCGGATTCGCCGAAATGGTGCCGGCGTGCGTCGCGATGGCGCCGTTCGGTCTCGTCTGCGGCGTCGGCGCCGCCGCGGCGGGCGCGTCGGTCCTCGGCGCCCTCGGGCTCTCGGCGATCGTCTTCTCAGGCGCGGCGCAGATTCTCGCCGTGCAGTTGCTGGCGGCGGGCGCGCCGCTCGCCGTCATCGTCCTCACCTGCTTCGTCGCGGGCCTGCGGTTTCTGATCTACAGCGCGGCGATGGCGCCGTACCTGCGGCCGCTGCCGCCGCGCTGGCAGCAGGGGCTCGCGTTCCTGCTCACCGACCAGGCGTTCGCCGCTGCGGTGCGCCGCTTCGACGCGGGTGCCGATCCGCACGCGGGCGGCCTGCATTTCCTGGGCGGCGGATTCGCGCTGTGGCTGTTCTGGCAGGCGACGAACCTCGGCGGCTATTTCCTCGGCAACCTGATCCCGTCGGGCTGGTCGCTCGAGTTCGCGGTGCCGCTGTGCTTCATCGCGCTCGTCGCGCCGCAGTTCCGCACGCCGCCTGCAATCGTCGCCGCCGTCGCGGCGGGCGTGGCGGTCGTGGCGCTCGCGGGCCTGCCGATGAAGCTCAACCTGATCGTCGCGGGCGTGATCGGCATCGTTGCCGGGACGCTCGCCGACTTTGCGCGGGAGCGATGGACGCCACGCTGAAGCTCTGGTCGGTCGTCGCGATCGTCGGCGCGCTGAACTACCTGTCGCGATTGTCGTTCATCGCGCTGTTCGCACGCCGCCACGTCCCGCCGCTGCTCGTGCGCGCGTTCCGCTACGTGCCGGCGGCGATGCTGACGGCGCTCGTGCTGCCGATGGTGGTCGCGGCGCCCGGCGAGACCGCCTCGAGCGCGTTGCCGACGATCGTGGCGGCGGCGCTCGCCGGCGTCGTGGCGTTCCGCACCCACAGCACGCCGAAGACGCTCGGCGCAGGCATGCTGGCGTTGTGGGTGCTGCAGGCCCTGTCCCGGGGTATCGGCTAACATCGGGCTCTCAGGGCGCCCACCAGGGCATCGCGGAGACCCTACCCATGCGCTTCGAAGGATCGGCGACGTACGTCGCAACCCCGGACCTGAAGCTCGCCGTCAACGCGGCGCTCGCGCTCGAGCGGCCGTTGCTCGTCAAGGGCGAGCCGGGCACCGGCAAGACCCTCCTCGCCGAGGAGGTCGCGCGCGCGCTCGGGCGTCCGCTCCACCAGTGGCACATCAAGTCGACGACGAAGGCGCAGCAGGGCCTCTACGAGTACGACGCCGTGTCGCGGCTGCGCGACTCGCAACTGGGCGACGGGCGCGTCGCCGACATCGGCAACTACATCAAGCGCGGCGTGCTGTGGGACGCGTTCGAGAGCGACGTCCCCGCCGTCGTGCTGATCGACGAGGTCGACAAGGCCGACATCGAGTTTCCGAACGACCTGCTGCGCGAGCTCGATCGGATGGAGTTCTACGTCTACGAGACGCAGCAGACGGTCGTCGCGCGACACCGGCCGCTCGTCGTCATCACGTCGAACAACGAGAAGGAGCTGCCCGACGCGTTCCTGCGCCGCTGCTTCTTCCACTACATCCGCTTCCCGGACCGGGAGACGATGATGGACATCGTGGACGTCCACTTCCCCGGCCTCAAGAAGGCGCTGCTGCAGGAGGCGCTCGAAGTCTTCTTCAACCTGCGCGACGTGCCCGGTCTCAAGAAGAAGCCGTCGACGTCCGAGCTGCTGGACTGGCTGAAGCTGCTGCTCGCCGAGGACATTCCGCCGGAGGCGCTGCGCAGCAGCGACCGCAAGGCGTTCATCCCGCCGCTGCACGGGGCGCTGCTCAAGAACGAGCAGGACGTGCATCTGTTCGAGCGCGTCGTGTTCATGGCGCGCGCAGGGCGTTGACCGGAACCGGGAAGAGGGTCCGCGGAGTCCGCGTGGGCGAGCGATTCATCGAGCCGGTGACGTTGCGCGGCGCCCACGCATCGCTCGAGCCGCTCGCCGCCGGGCATCTCGACGCGATCCGCGCCGCAGCGGCCGACGGGGCGCTGTGGGAGCTCTGGTACACGTCGGTGCCGGCGCCCGACGCGACGCCGCAGTGGCTCGACGCGACGCTCGCGATGCGCGAGCAGCAGGGCGCGATGCCGTTCGCCGTGCGCGACAACGCGAGCGGGGAGGTCGTCGGCAGCACGCGCTACTTCAACGTCGACCCGGTCAACCGCCGGCTCGAGATCGGCCACACGTGGTATGCGAAGCGCGCGCAGCGCACGCCGATCAATACCGAGTGCAAGCTGCTGCTGCTGACGCACGCGTTCGAGGTGCTGCGCTGCATCGCGGTGGAGTTTCGCACGCACTGGTTCAACCACGCGTCGCGCTCGGCGATCGCGCGGCTCGGCGCGAAGCAGGACGGCGTGCTGCGCAACCACCAGCTCATGCCGGACGGCAGCCGGCGCGACACCGTCGTCTTCAGCATCCTCGACAGCGAATGGCCGGCGGTGAAGCGGCACCTGCGCTTCCTGCTCGGGCGCCCGCGCTAGAACCCGCAAACGACCGCCGGGGACCGGAATGCTCGTCGGCTTCTTCCTCCACCTCAAGTCGTTCCGGCTGCCGGTGTCGACGCGCGAATTCCTGACGCTGCTCGAGGCGCTCGACGAGCGCGTCGTCAGCGGCTCGCTCGACGACTTCTACGTGCTCGCCCGCGCGTGCCTCGTGAAGGACGAGCAGCTCTTCGATCGCTTCGACCTCGCGTTCGGTACCTACTTCAAGGGCGTCGACGCGATCTTCGACGTGCGCGCCGAGATCCCGCAGGAGTGGCTGCGCAAACAGATCGAGCTGCACCTGTCGGACGAGGACCGGCGCGCGATCGAGGCGCTCGGCGGGCTCGACAAGCTGATGGAGACGTTCCGCCAGCGCCTCGCCGAGCAGCGCGAGCGGCATCAGGGCGGCAGCAAGTGGATCGGCACGGGCGGCACGAGCCCGTTCGGCGCCTACGGCTACAACCCGGAGGGCATGCGCGTGGGACCGGAAGGCGGCTCGCGCAGCGCGGTCAAGGTGTGGGACGAGCGCAGCTTTCGCAATCTCGACGGCGACGTCGAGCTCAACACGCGCAACATCAAGGTCGCGCTGCGCCGCCTGCGGCGCTTCGCGCGCGAAGGCGTGCCCGAGGAGCTCGACCTCGACGGCACGATCGCCGGGACGGCGCGCAACGCCGGCTGGCTCGATCTCAAGCTGCAGCCGGAACGGCGCAACCGCATCAAGGTGCTGCTGTTCCTCGACGTCGGCGGCTCGATGGATCCGCACGTCGACGCGTGCGAGGAGCTGTTCTCGGCGGCGAGGTCGGAATTCCGCCACCTCGAGCACTTCTATTTCCACAACTGCGTCTACGATTACCTGTGGCGGGACGGCGCGCGCCGGCGCAACGAGCGCTATGGCACGCTCGAGCTGCTGCGCACCTACGGGCCCGACTGGAAGGTGATCTTCGTCGGCGACGCCGCAATGAGCCCGTACGAGTTGACGGCGATCGACGGCAGCTCCGAATACCGCAACCTCGAGCCCGGCCTCACGTGGCTCACGCGGATCTTCGAGCACTTCCGCAAGGTCGTCTGGTGGAACCCGGAACCGCCTCGGACCTGGGAGTACACGCGTACGACGCAGATGATCCTGCAGGCGCTCGGTCCGCGGATGTTCCCGCTGACGCTCGACGGCATTGCGCAGGGCATCGACGCGCTGCGCCATTGAGGCGCCGCACCGACGCGCGGCTGCGGCGATGCCAGCGATGAACGACGCGCTGCGCCGCGCGATCGAGCGCGCCGTCGCGCCCGCGGGGGCCGGGCAATGGCGTTGCGTCGGCGCCACCGGATGGGGCGACGCATGGTTGCTGACGACCGCGGGCGCACGCCATTTCGTCAAGACGGCGGCCGGCCGCCACGCCGACATGCTCGCCTGCGAGGCCGACGGCCTGCGCGCGCTGGCCCACACGCGCACCGTGCGCGTACCCGCGGTCATCGCGGCCGGGACCGAGGGGACGAGCGCCTACATCGCGCTGGAATGGCTGCAGATGCGGGGAGCGGCGGGCGGCGCGGCGCTCGGGCGCCTGCTCGCGCGGTTGCATCGCGCAGCGGCGCCGCGGGGACCGCGCGGCGAGCGCTTCGGCTGGCATCGTGACAACTGGATCGGCGGGACGCCGCAGTCGAACGCGTGGCACGACGACTGGGGCGCCTTCTTCGGCGCGCGCCGGCTCGCGCCGCAGCTTGCGCTCGCGCGAGACAACGGCTTCGACGGCGCGCTCCAGCGCGACGGCGAGCGCGTGCTGGCGGCGCTGCCCGCGCTGCTGCGGGCGCATGCGCCGGCGCCGTCACTGCTGCACGGCGACCTGTGGTCCGGCAACGCGGCGACGCTTGCCGACGGCGACTCCGCCGTCTTCGATCCTGCCGTCCACGTCGGAGACCGTGAAGCGGATCTCGCGATGACCGAGCTCTTCGGCGGCTTCGGCCGCGACTTCCGCCGCGCGTACGAGGAGGCCTGGCCCCTCGACGCCGGCTATCCGCTGCGCCGCGACCTCTACAATCTCTACCACCTGCTCAATCATCTGAACCTGTTCGGCGCGACCTATCTCGGGCGCGCCGAACAGACGCTGCGCAGGCTCCTGGCGGCATCGCGGTAGAGGCCGCGCCGCGAAATCAGCCGACGCGCACCGGCACGAAGATCTTCTGGCCGTTGCGCTCGATCAGCAGCGCAACGTTCTTGCCCGCCTTGTCGACCTGGTGCCGCAGCCCTTCGACGGTCGTGACCTTCGCGGAACCGACGCTGATGATGACGTCGCCCGGCTGGATGCCCGCCAGCGCCGCGGGTCCGTTGACGTCCTCGACGACCAGTCCGCCGTGGCCGATTTCCTGCCGCTCCTCGGACGTCAGCGGCCGCACGGCGATGCCGAGCTTCTCGTGCGTGAGCGCCGACGAATCCGCGCTCGCGACCTTCGCCGCATTGCCGAACGAGCCGATCGTCGCGGTCAGTGTCACCGGCTTGTCTTCGCGCCACACCTCGACGTTCACCTTCGTCCCGGGCGCCATGTTGCCGATGCGGCTCGTGACGTCGGTGCTGTCGGCGACCGGGACGTTGTCGATCTTGCGGATGACGTCACCGGTCTTGAACCCCGCCTTGTCGGCCGGGCTGTCCTTCTCGACGGTGCCGACGAGCGCGCCGTTCGAATCGGGCAGGCCGAAGCTTTCCGCCAGCGTCTGGTCGAGCCCCTGGATGCCGATGCCGAGGCGACCGTGGCTGACCTTGCCGTGCTCCTTCAACTGCTGCGCGACGTTGGCCGCGACGTTGGCCGGAATCGCGAACGACAGGCCCATGTAGCCGCCGGAGCGGCTGTAGATCTGCGAGTTCACGCCGACCACCTGTCCGGCCGCGTTGAGCAGCGGTCCACCCGAGTTGCCCGGGTTGACGGCGACGTCGGTCTGGATGAACGGCGTCATCTGGCCGCCGGGGAGCGCGCGATGAACGCCGCTCACGATGCCGGCCGAGACGCTGTTCTCGAAGCCGAACGGCGATCCGATCGCGATCACCCACTCGCCCTGTTTCGCGACCGGCGGGTTCGAGAGGTCGAGCGCCGGCAGCGGTCTCTTCGCGTCGATCTTGATCAGCGCGATGTCGGTACGCGGGTCGGCGCCGATCACCTTCGCGGTGAATTCGCGCCGGTCGGTGAGCTTCACCGTGACCGTCTTCGCGCCGTCGACGACGTGCGCGTTGGTCACGATGTAGCCGTCCGGGCTGACGATGAAGCCCGAACCGACACCGCGTGACGGGACCACGCGCGGCTGCATGTTGAAGCCGGGGCCGTTAGGCATGCCGAAGCGCCTGAGGAATTCGTTCAGCGGATTGTCTTCCTCGTCCTGGTCCAGCCCGGTCGTGCGCGTCGTGCCGACGGTGCTGATGTTGACGACGGCCGGACCGTCGCGATCGACGAGCGCGGTGAAATCCGGGAGCCGCGCCGCCGCCGTCGAGGCGACCGGCGACGTGACGGCAGGCGGCGTGACCGCCGCGTTGGCGAGCGCGAGCGCCGGCGTGTCGAGCCTGTTGTAGCCGGCGCCCACCGCCAGGCCGAAGCCCGCGGCCGCAAGCGCCAGCGTGATCTGCTTCATGTGCAATTTCGCTTGCATCGATGCACTCCTTCGAAGGACGAGAGGCCTTGCGCAATGCCCGGCCCGCAGCGTCAATATACGGACCGCCGCTTAACGGCACCTTAAAGGCGAGAGAGAGGGGCGATCGACGGGGCGGGGGGCGAGGGGCGCGCCGATCAGCCTTGTGCCGGGAAGCGCACGCGCACGACCAGACCGCTGCCTTGCGGCGGCGCGTCGAGCGTGATCGTCGCGCGATGCGCATCGGCGATCCGCCGCACGATCGACAGGCCGAGCCCGCTGCCGGATTCCTCGTTCACCGCACCGCGGTAGAAGCGGTCGAACACCCGCTCGCGCTCCTCGGGCGCGATGCCAGGGCCGCTGTCGGCAACGGCGAGCGTCACGGCGGCGTCGTCGCGATCCACCGCCACGTCGATGCGCCCGCCGCGCGGCGTGTAGCGCAGCGCGTTGTCGAGCAGGTTGGAAAGCAGGATCGCGAGGCTCGCAGGGTCGCCGGAGACCGTGGCGGGCGTCGCGCGCGCGAGACCGAGATCGATCGACTTGTCCGCGGCGAGCGCCGCGCGGGCGACGATCGCGTCCTTCGCGAGTGCGACGAGATCGCAGTCGGTGCGCTTTTGCGGCATCGCTTCCGGCTCGACGCGCGCGAGCGTCATGAGCTGCTCGACGACGTGCGACGTGCGCGCCACGCCCGCCTCGAGGTCGTCGAGCGCGGCGGCCAGCGCGGCGGGCTGCGTCGCGCGACGCGCCAGATCGAGCTGGAGCTTGAGGGCGGCGAGCGGCGTGCGCAGCTCGTGCGCGGCGTCGGCGGTGAACCGGCGCTGCGCGGCAAGCGCCCCGGCGAGCCGTTCGAGCAGACCGTTCAGGCTCGCGACGAGCGGGCGCAGCTCGTCGGGCAATCCGGTCTCCGCCAGCGGCGCGAGCGCATCCGGTCGCCGCTTCGCGACCGCGCGCGACATCGTGTCGAGCGGCAGGAGCCCGCGTCCCACGCCCATCCAGATCAGCACGCCGAAGAACGGGATCAGCGCGAGGAACGGCACCAGCGTGCGCAGCGCCGTCTGCGTCGCGATCGCCTCGCGCTCGTCCTGCGCCTGCGCGACCTGCAGTGCGTGCGATCCCTGCACCATCGTGTAGACGCGCCAGTCGCGACCGTCGAGGCGCACCGTCGAATAGCCTCCGGTGGCCGGCACCGGCAGGCCCATGCCGGGCTGCGTCCAGTAGACGAGCACGCCGTCGCGGTCCCAGATCTGCGTGACGAGCTCGGTGATGCCGGTCGCGGACGGCGCCTGCGGCGCAGCGAAGCCGGGGCGGCGGCCGCGCAGCAGGTCGTCGATGCGCGTCGAATACGCGAGCTGCTTCAGTTGCAGGTCGAGCAAGTCGCCGACCTCGCGCCGCGCGGCGAGATAGGTGACGCCGGCGGCGACGAGCGCGCTCGCGGCGAGCCCGGCCAGCAGCCAGACGAGCAGCGTGCGGCGCATCGAATACATCAGGCGCGGTACCTCACGCGCAATCGCTCAGGCGAGCGCGTAGCCGACTCCCCGCAGCGTGCGGATCGTCTCGCTGCCCAGCTTCTTGCGCAGGTTGTGGATGTGGACCTCGACGGCATTGCTCTCGACCTCGTCGCCCCAGCGATAGATGCGCTCCTCGAGCTGCGCCTTCGACAGCGCCGCTCCGGGCCGCTCGAGCAGCGCGGCGAGCAGCGCGAACTCGCGTGCCGACACGTCGACCGCCCGCCCCGCCTGCGTCACCACGCGCGTGCGCGTGTCGAGCGCGAGATCGCGGTGGCGCAGCACGTTGTCCTCGCGCGCGATGTCGCGGCGCAGAAGCGCGCGCATCCGCGCCGTCAGCTCGTCGAGGCTGAACGGCTTCGTCAGGTAATCGTCGGCTCCCGCATCGAGCCCCGCGACGCGATCGGCCACGGCGTCGCGCGCGGTCACGATCAGCACGCGCACGCGACTGCCCGCGCGGCGCAGCTCGCGCAACAGCTCGAGACCGCTCTTGCGCGGCAGTCCGAGGTCCAGCAGCACCAGTGCGTAGGCGTCCTGCGCCGTGGCGATCGCGGTCTTCGCCGCGTCGCCGTCGGTCACCCGGTCGACGGCGTAGCCGTCCTGCTGCAGCGCCTGCTGCAGTGTCTTGCCGATCATCGGGTCGTCTTCGACGAGCAGGATGCGCATGGCGGTGACCCCGTAGCCGATTGTACGGTGCCGGGCTTAAGCTACGCTGAAGGGCGCGGCGCGCGCACGATCGGATGCGGCAGCCCGCGCCGGCCGCAGGAGGCGCCGATGTCCATCGACCAGGTCCGGGCGAGCGCCGCGACGCCGCGCGTCGACGAAGGCTCCGCCGCGCGCGCGGGCGAGGAGAAGCTCGTCCGCCACTTCCGGCAGATCCTCCTGTGGCCGCTGCAGCTCGCGCCGATTCGCGAAGGCGCGCAGATCCAGGAGCACTGGGAGGTGCTCGCGCGCGCCGGCGCCGAGAACGCGTGGGGCGAGGTGCGCGACGAGTTTCGCGGCGGGGCCGCGGGCTTCCAGCAGCGCCACTACGGCGAGTTCGTCACGTTCCTTCCCTACGTGCGCCGCTTCCTGTACGGCGATGCCAAGGGCCGCGGCGGCGGCGCCTGCGAGTCGCCGATCCGCGTGTTCCGCCGCAACGACGTCGCGAAGGTGCGAATGACGTTTCCGGGGCGCGCGGCGCCGGTCACCTTCAACGTCGCACACGTCGACCTGTGCTTCTTCTACGACGTCGACGTCGTGATTCTCGTCGTCGAGATCTTCGGCGACGACGTCGCGCTGCGGCTCGCGCAGGACACGATGTATCGCTTCGGCCGCGCCTACCCGACGTATTGGCACGGCGATGGCGCGGGCGGCCACTGCCTGCGGCACGTCGAGTGGCTGTCGGCCGCTGGCGAGGCACTGGCCGCGTCGGATTACGAGCAGAAGGACAGGTACCTCGCGTTCGTCGGCGAGCATCGCGCGCCGTGCTTCGCGTCGCACTGGCGCTTCCTGCTGCGGCCGCTCGTGCCGGACCACTCGGACGAGAAGGGCCAGATCCGCTACCGCCAGATCGAGTACGGGCGCATGCCGCTGCTCGCGTATCTCGCGATGGACGACGTGCGCGCGCTGACGCGTGCCGACTTCGTGCGGCTCGGCCTGGTGACGGCGCCCGGGGCCTCGCAGGCGCTGCCCTATGCGGCGAGCTACATCGAGGATTTCGAGCGGCGCTATTGCTACGACCAGTACTGGAACGAAAGCCGCGACGGCCGCCCGGGATCGCGGACGATGTGCTGCGGCCATGCCTTCGCGATGGTGGGCGATGCGCACGAGCCGTTCTTCGTCGACCGCGACGGCGGACTGCTCGGGCAGTTCCGGCACCAGTACTTCCTGCTGTTCCTGATTCCGCACATCCACAAGGCCACGCTGCTGATGCTCGGCGACCGGATGGCCGACGCGCTCAACCGCCTCGACATCCGCGATCCGGAATCGGTCAGGCGGTTCAAGCGCGGCATCCGCCAGCTCCTCGAGATCTTCCTGCGCTTCACGCACCGCTACTGGTTCCACGAGGTATCGGACCAGCCGCAGGCGCGCGAGCTGTACCGGATGACCGCCGGCTATCTCGGCACCGATCGGCTGTATACGGAGATCCGCGAGCGGATCGAGGACATGAGCGGGTACCTCGAAACCGATACGCTGCGCCGGCAGGCGAACACGGTGGTGCGGCTCACCGTCGTCACGACGTTCGGGCTGATCGGGACCGTGGCGACCGGGTTCCTCGGCATGAACCTCTTCGCGCTCGCGGACGCGCCGGTTGCCGACCGGTTGCTGTATTTCCTGGCGGTGCTGGCGCCGACGGTGATCCTTACGCTCTACACGATCGTCAAGTCGAAGCGGCTGTCGGATTTCCTCGAAGCGCTGTCCGACGAGCGGCTCCCGGCGCGCGCCAAGCTCGCCAGCCTGCTCGCGGTGTGGCAGCGCCGCGGCGCGCCAGGGGCGCGGGAGAAATAGCGAGTCACCTGCATCCGGGCGTGCCGTCGCCGCGTACCGTGATCGAAAGGGGACGCGCGATGGCGGGGTGGCGGGTGGCGATGAAGGCGGTCGCGGTGGCGGTGCTGGCGCCGGCGGTGGCGTTGGCGCTGGCGCCCGGCGATGCCGCGGCGAAGCCGTTCGTCCCCGACCGCGACACGCTCGTGCTCGAGCAGTTGCCGGAGAAGGGCGATGCGTCGCTGGCGCGGCTCAAACGTCTGCGCGCGGCGCTGCGCGCCAACCCCCGCGACCTCGCGATCGCCGTCCCGGTCGCCCGGCAGGCGCTCGAAGCGGCGCGCGAGTTCGGCGACCCGCGCTTTCTCGGCCAGGCGCAGGCCGCGCTCGCGCCCTGGTGGAGCGGCGACGACGTGCCGCACGCGGCGCTGCTGCTGCGCGCGACGGTCAAGCAGAGCCGGCACGACTTCGACGGTGCGCTCGCCGATCTTTCGCGCCTGATCGCGGCGCAGCCCGATCTCGCGCAGGCGCGGCTCACGCGGGCAACCGTGCTCGCCGTGCGCGGACGCTACGCGGAGGCGCTCGACGACTGCGCGAGGCTCGCGCCGCGCGTCCCGGCGATCGTCGTTGCGGGGTGCGAGGCCGCGCCGGCGAGCCTTTCCGGGCGCGCCGTGCCCGCTTACGCCGCGCTCGTCCGTGCGCTGGAGCGCGCGGACGGCGATCCGATCCTGCGCGGATGGGCGCTCACGCTTGCCGCCGAGATCGCGGCGCGGCTCGGCGACGCCGCGGCGGCCGAGCGGTTCTTTCGCGACGCCCGCGCCACCGATGCCCGCGACGCGTACCTGAAGGCGGCGTATGCGGATTTCCTGCTCGACCAGGGACGGCCGCAGGACGTCGTGCCGCTGCTGGCCGCAGAGACGAAGAACGACGCGCTGCTGCTGCGCCTTGCGCTCGCCGAGCAGCGCCTGCCGGATCGGCGCGACGCATTCGCTACGCACCGCAGCGACCTCGCCGCGCGCTTCGACGCCGCGCGCCGGCGCGGCGATGCGTTGCACCTGCGCGAGGAGGCGCGGTTTCGCCTCACGCTGGTGGGGGACGCCGAAGGCGCACTGCGACTTGCGCGCGATAACTGGGCGGTGCAGCGCGAGCCGGCGGACCTGCGTATCCTGCTCGACGCGGCGCGTGCGACGCGTGATGCCGCCGCGCTGCGGGTCGCCGCGGACTGGGTGGCCGCGAACCGGCTCGAGGACGTGACCGTCGTAATGCCGCAGGCACGGCGATGAAGCGGATCGTGCTGCTCGCGGTGCTGGTGCTGCTCGGCGGGCCGGCAGCGGCGCACAAGGCGAGCGATGCCTATCTGACGCTGGAGCGCGACGGGCAGGCGCTGCGCGGCCGGTGGGACATCGCGCTGCGCGATCTCGACAACGCGCTCGGCCTGGATGCCGACGGCGACGGCGACGTCACGTGGCGCGAAGTGCGCACGCGGCACGCCGACATCGCGGCGTATGCGCTGTCGCGCCTCGGCGTGTCCTCGGGCGGCGAGCGCTGCGGGCTCACCGTCACCGGGCACCTGATCGACACGCACGCCGACGGCGCGTACGCCGTGCTGATGCTCGAGGGGCGCTGCCCGCAGTCCGGCCCGACGCTCGCGCTCGCTTACACGCTGTTCGCGGATGTCGATCCGCAGCATCGCGGACTGCTGAACTTCGTCGAGGATGGCGCGAGCCGCAGCGCCGTCTTCGGCGCCGACGCGCCGCGCCGCATCGTCGGGGGCGATGCCGGCGGACGCTGGATGCAGCTCGCGACGTACGTGAACGAAGGCATCCGGCACATCTGGACCGGGTTCGACCACGTCCTGTTCCTGCTGTCGCTGCTGCTGCCCGCGGTGTTCGTCCGCGAAGGGCGACGCTGGCGGCCCGCCGCGTCGTTTCGCGAGGCGTTCGTCGACGTCGCGAAGGTCGTGACGGCGTTCACGCTCGCGCACTCGATCACGCTGTCGCTCGCCGCGCTTGCGATCGTCGTCCTGCCGTCGCGCCTGGTGGAATCCGGCATTGCGCTGTCGGTCGTGCTCGCCGCGCTGAACAACCTGTTCCCGGTCGTCGCCAGCGGGCGCTGGGTGGCGGCGTTCGCCTTCGGTCTGCTGCATGGCTTCGGTTTCGCGGGCGCGCTGCAGGACCTGGGGCTGCCGCCGGGGTCGCTCGCGCTGTCCCTCTTCGGCTTCAATGCGGGCGTCGAGGCCGGGCAGCTCGCGATCGTCGCGGTCTTTCTTCCGCTCGCCTACGCGGTCCGCGCGACGTGGGGCTTCCGGCGGCTGGTCTTCGCAGGCGGCTCGGCGGCGATCGCCGCGGTCGCCGCGGTCTGGCTCGTCGAGCGTACCTTCGACGTGAGCGCGCTCGGCGCGCTCGCCGCGCGCTGATCGCGATGCCGCTACATCGACCCGCGCGCGAATGCCGGCGCGAGCACCCGCGCGGCGCGGCCGGACGCCGCCGGCTCCTTCAGCGTGATCCGCCAGAGCGTCCGCGGCTGCGCGGGGTCGACCAGCGTGGCGGAATGCAGCAGCGACGCATTGTCCCAGATGACGACGTCGCCGACGCCATAGCGGAGCCGGAGCCGGTACTTCGGCTGCGTCGCGTGCGCGGCGAGCCCGTCGAGCAGCGCGCAGGCCTCGTCGTCCGCCATGCCGACGATGCCGAACGAGCTTCCCGACACCGCATACAGCGCCTTGCGCCCGGTCACCGGGTGCGTGCGCACGATCGGGTGCGTGACGAGCGGCATCTGCGCCTTCTGCGCCTCGGTCAGCACCGACGCGACGGTGCGGCTTGCGGCGTTCTGGTCGTTGCGGTTGCCGTAATGGTGGATCGCGAGCAGCGGCTCGAGGCGGCGCTTCGTCGTGGCCTCGAGATCGTCGTAGGCCGCGTACTGGTTCGCGAACAGCGTGTCGCCCCCGACCGCAGGGACCTCGATCGAATACAGCGTCGTCGCGCGTGCCGGGACGGCGAGGTACGAATAATCGGTGTGGAAATAGGTCCCCGCGTCGGCGAGCCCCAGCGGCCTGCCGTTGTCGACGCGGTTCGACAGGATGAGGATGCTGGCGTCCGCCGGATGGTGGAACTGGTCGATCACGTGCGGCTCGGGCGGGCCGAAGCGACGCGCGAACGCGACGAATTGCGACGGCGCGAGCTTCTGGCCGCGAAACGCCAGCACCTGGCCCGCGAAGAACGCGCGCTCGACGGCGGCGAACGCCGCGTCGTCGAGCGGCTGCGCGAGATCGAGATCGCGCGTTTCGAGGCCGAAGCCGGGCGCGAGCGGGCGGGTGGCGAACATGCGGCGATCGCTACTTGAGGAAGTCCGGCCGGATCCAGCGCGGCAGGATCAGCGCGATCTCCGGCCACAGGATCAGCATCGCCAGCACGACCAGCATCGGCACGAGCATGATCATCGTGTCCTTGAGCGCGTAGCGCAGGCGCACGTTCGCGATCGCGCACGAGATCAGCAGGCACAGGCCGTAGGGCGGCGTCACGAGCCCGAACGCGAGCGCGACGATGCCGATGATCGCGAACGACACCGGGTGCATGTCGACCGACGCCGCCAGCGGCTGGAGCGTCGTGCCGACGATGATGATCGCGGGGATCGCGTCGAGGAAACAGCCGACGACGAGGAACACGACGGCGATGAAGAAGCCGACGCCGACGAGCCCCAGCCCCCACGAGGTGACGTTCTCGAGCAGCGCCCGCGGTATCTGGAAGTAGGCGAGCAGCCACCCGAACACCGAGGCGGTGCCCACGCAGAACAGCGCGACGGCCGAGAGCTTGCCGGTCTCGAGCAGCGCGTGCCACAGATGCCGCCGGTCCATCTCGCGATAGAACCCGAGCGAGAGCACCGCCGCGTAGATCACCGCGGCGGCCGCGGATTCGGTTGCGGTGAACCAGCCGAGCAGGATGCCGCCGACGATGATGAACGGCGTCATCAGCGCCGGGACCGCGACCGCCGTCGCACCGAGGAATTCCTTCAGCGTCGCGCGCGGATACGTCGGATAGCGGCGCACCCTGGCGTAGACGTGCACGGTCGCCATCTGCGCCAGGCCGAGCAGCAGTCCCGGGATCACGCCGGCGAGGTAGAGCGCGCCGATCGACACCGACAGCACACCGCCCCAGACGATCATCAGGATCGACGGCGGGATGATCACGGCGAGCACGGCGGAGACCGCGGTGATCGCGATCGAGAACGACAGGTCGTAGCCCTCCTTGACCTGCGCCTCGATGAAGATCTTGCCCTGGCTCGCGGCGTCGGCCGTCGACGAGCCCGAGATGCCGGCGAAGAACACCGAGAGCAGGACATTGATCTGCGCGAGCGCGCCGGGGAAGTTCCCGACCATCGCGCGTGACAGCCGCACCAGGCGATCGGTGATGCCGCCGACGTTCATCAGGTTGGCGGTCAGCAGAAAGAACGGCACCGCGAGCAGGATGAACGAGTTGTACGCCTTGAACGTCGTGTTGAAGACGACGATCGGCGACAGGCGCGGCTCGATGATCAGCACCGGCAGGCAGGCGAGGCCGAGCGCGAACGCGATCGGCACGCGCAGGACCATCAGCAGGAAGAAGGAGCCGAACAGCAGGGACGCCGCCGCCCCCGGCGACAGCGCGGCGCCCGTCATGTCGTGCCGGTCGGCGCCCGCGCCGGAGCGTGCGGCGGCGGCGCACCGGCCGCCGCGGGCAACCCGCGCAGGATGCGCAGGTCGGCCGCCATCCGCACGCAGCCGAACAGCAGCCACGTGAGGCCGGTGAGCGGCCACGCCACGAAGATGTACGTCATCGGCATCTCGGCGAGCTCGGAGGTCTGGTCCCAGCCGAACTGCACGAACCGCACGCCATACCACACGAACACCAGCGCGAAGACGAGGATGAATGCGTACGAGACGAGCCGCAGCAGCGCGTTGGCCCTCGGCCCGAGCTCCGGCCACACGTCGACCTCGAAATGCGTGCCGTCGCGAACGCCGATCATCGCGCCGAGCATGACCATCCAGATGAACAGGAACCGCGCCATCTCCTCGGTCCAGATCCAATGGGGAATCAGGCCCGTGAAGCGCGCGACGATCTGCAGCGTCACCGGCACGAGCAGCGTCGCGACGCTGACTCCCAGCAAGCCGTTGAGCAGGCGGTAGTAGGCGGCGGTGAGGCGGTGCATCGGCGTCCGCACGGCGTTGCCGCCGGCGATCGGCGCTCGCGTCACATCGCGTTGATCTTGGCGTAGATGCCGTCGGCCCCGATCTCCTTCGCGTACTCGGCCATGACGGGATCCACCGCCTTCTTGAGCGCGGCGCGGTCGGCGAACGGAATCCGCTTGAGCTTGCCGGCCTTCTCGAGCGCCTCGAGCTTGGCGGAGTCCTGGCTCGACTCGATCTGCCGGCCGTAGGCGCCCGCCTCCTTGCCCGCGCGCAGGATCGCCTGCTGCAGGTCCGGCGGAAGCCGCCGGAACGTCTTGCCCGAGAAGCAGAGCGGCCGGATCGTGATCGCGTGCTGCGTCAGCGCGAGGTTCGGCCCGACCTCGTAGAACTTCATCGCCTCGACGCCGGCGGCCTCGTTCTCGCCCGCGTTGATCACGCCGTTCTGGATCGCGTTGTAGATCTCGTCGTAGGCGATCACCGTCGGCGACATGCCGGCGGCGGCGAACGTCTTGCTCCAGATCGGCGCGCCCTGCACGCGCACCTTCAGGCCCTTCAGCTCGGCCATGTTGTGCACCGGCTTGTTGGCGAAGATGTTGCGCGTGCCGCCGCCCGCGAACCCGATCAGCATGACGTCGGCCTTCTGCGCCACCTCGTCGGCGACCGGCTTCAGCGTGTCGGCGTCGAGCACCTTGTTCCAGTGGTCGAGGTCGCGGAACAGGAATGGCGCGTCGATGAACGGCGCGGCCTTCGAGAACGTCGACATGTGCGCGGGCGACACGATGCCGTAGTCGACCGAGACGCCCTGGTTCATGTACGCGAAGTAGTCCTTCTCGAGGCCGAGCTCGCTGTTCTTGTGCAGGACGAAGGCGACCGGCTTGCCGTAGTACTTCTTCACCAGCTCCTCGAACCGGACCAGCGCCTTCGTGAAGGCGTGATCGTCGTTGAACTGGACTGCGCCATGGAGCGTGATCGGCTGCTGCGCGCCGGCGCCGGACCCGAACGTCAGCGGAAGCAGGGCGAGCAGGCACGCGAACGTGCGCGGCAGGTGTCGCATGGAATCCTCCTTGGCCGGAAATCGGCGGTGTCGTGGTGCGCGCGGGTGTCTCGCGCGTCTTTGTCGGGACGACCGAGGCGATTAGACGGCCGGCGCGGCTCTCGTGTCAACGGACGCACGGTAGAATCGTCCGATGCATGCACGAACCCGCGTTGCCGCCGCGACCGCGGCCCTCCTGGCGTCGATCGCGCCGCTTCCCGCAGCGCCGGTCGTCGGCACGCTCGCCGCGATCGTCGCAGCCGTGGCGGCACCTCCCGCGCACGGCGCCGACTACTCGGTCAAGGACCTGCGCATCGGTCATCCGTACGCGCGCCCGACGCCTCCCGGGGCGCGCACCGGCGGCGCGTATTTCGCGATCGAGAACCTCGGCAAGGAGCCCGATCGCCTGCTGCGTCTTGCGTCACCGGCCGCCGGCGCCGTCGAGCTGCATTCGATGACGATGCAAGGCAACGTGATGCGGATGCGGTCGGTCGCCGCGCTCGACGTCCCGGCGGGCAGGAAGGTGACGCTCGGCCCGAGCGGATACCATGCGATGCTGCTCGATCTGAAGCGTCCGCTCGCGGTGGGGGACAAGGTGCCGCTGACGCTGACGTTCGAGAAGGCCGGCTCGATCGACATCGAGGTGCCGGTGGAAGCGCCGAAGGACGGCGCCGCGGACGACACGACGCAGCGCCACTAGCATCACGGCCGCGTCACGCGACGCGGGCACGACGTCGATCGCCGGCCCGCGGTGGCCGCTGTGGCAGAATCGGGCCGATGAGCTTCGCGTACCCGACGTCGCAGGTCCCGCTCGACCTCGCGCGGAGCCACGCTCGTACGCGCGGCTCGCAGTCGCGCGCGCTTGCCGGCTGGCTCCTCGCCTGTTGCGCCCTCGTCTTCGCGATGGTCGTCGTCGGCGGCGTCACCCGGCTCACGCACTCCGGGCTGTCGATCACCGAATGGCAGCCGATCGTCGGGACGCTGCCTCCGCTGACGGCCGCCGACTGGGCCGAGGCATTCACGAAATATCGGGCAACCCCCGAGTTTCGCGACGTCAATCACCGGATGACGCTCGACGAGTTCAAGCGCATCTACTGGCGGGAATATTTCCACCGCCTGCTGGGCCGCGCGATCGGCGTCGCGTTCCTGCTGCCGTACCTGTGGTTTCTCGCCCGCGGACGAATTCCGCGGGGCTTGGCATGGCCGCTGGCCGGCGTGTTCCTGCTCGGCGGAATGCAGGGCGCGGTCGGATGGTTCATGGTGCAAAGCGGCCTGGTCGACGATCCGCACGTGTCGCAGTTCCGGCTCACGGCTCACCTGGGGCTTGCATTCGCGATATTCGCGGCCATGTTCTGGATTGCGCTGTCGCTCGCGTACCCCATGCGCGCCGGGCGACACGTTCCCGCGCTCCGTCGCATGCGCGCGTTTGCGGCGGCCGTGGCGGCGCTCGTGTTCGTGATGGTGCTCTCGGGCGGGTTCGTCGCCGGCATTCGCGCCGGATTCGCCTACAACACGTTCCCGTTGATGAACGGCCACGTGGTGCCACCGGAAATCCTGCTGCTCGAGCCGTGGTGGCGAAACTTTTTCTGGAACATGGCGACGGTCCAGTTCGATCATCGGGCGATCGCGTGGGCGCTGGCGTTCGCGGTGCCGCTGCTGGGGTGGCGGCTGCTGCGCGAGCGGCGAGCGCCGCCGCGTGCGCGCAGCGGCGCGACGGCGCTGCTCGCGCTGCTGGCGGTGCAGATCGCGCTCGGCATCGCGACGCTGCTGAACGTCGTTCCGCTGCCGCTCGCCGCGCTGCACCAGGCCGGCGCGCTGCTCGTCTTCGCGGCGGCGCTCAACGTCGCGCACGCGCTGCGGTGATCCAACGTCGCGCACGCGCTGCGGTGATCCGCGAGCGGTTGCGCGGGGACGGGCGAGAGACGATGATGAGGGACTCACGACGAGGTCTGACCTGCCATGGCTGAATTGCGCGCACTCGACGAACCGCTGTCCGACCCGGAGCTCGACGAGCTCGAGGGGTTTCTCGCGTCCGATCTGGTGCCGCAGGACTGCATGGACCTCGAGATGCTGGACGGCTTCCTGACCGCGATCGTCAGTGGCCCCGAAAGTGTGCAGCCGTCCGAATGGCTGCCGCAGGTATGGAGCGACGGCGGACGCACGTCGAATCCCGCGTTCGCGAACAACGAGCAGGCGCAGCGCATCATGGGACTGATGCTGCGCCACATGGTCGGGATCCAGCGCACGCTCGGCGAATCGCCGACGCGCTTCAAGCCCCTGTTGTACGTGCCGGACGAGAAGAGCCGCAACGACAAGACGCCGCCCGAGGCGTCGGCCTGGTGCGAGGGCTACATGGCGGGCGTGCGGCTGCGCGACGACGAGTGGCAGCCGCTCTACGACGCGCCCGACGCCCGCGACTGGGTGTTCCCGATCGAGGCGCTGGCGTTCGGCGACCAGGATCCGGAATTCGCCGAGTGGATCGACGACAAGGAGAAGCGCGCCGGGCTCGTCGACGAGCTGTCGGTCGCGTCGGTGCTGATCTACCGGTTCTGGCAGGAGCGGCGCAAGACGCGCGAAGCGCGCGGCAGCGGCTCGCTCCGCGAGCGGCACGACTCGTCACGCAAGTCGCGCCAGCGGCTGCATTGAACGCGCGCTCAGGCGGCGTTGCGGTACGACTCGCCTGACCAGTCGGGAACGAAACGCGTCGTCGCCTCGTAGCTCTCGATCAGCTCGAGCAGCTCGTCCACGCGATGCCCTTCCGCGATCTCGGCGCCCCCGCCGAGCAGTTGCTCGAGCTCCGTGCGAGCCGCGCGGTATTCCGGTTCGGTGCAGGCCCCCCGGTTCGGATCCAGTCGATCTGCCATGTTCCCTCCGTCGTGAGGCCGCTCGTCGGGGAGCGGCATTATTCTCGGATGTGAATCAGTAGTGGTAGACGCGATTGTTGACGACGCGCACCCGGTCGCCGACGCGCAGCTCGCCTTCGCCGACCTGGTCGAGCGCGAGCGTGGCACCCGAATCGAGTCTGACGACGACCCGGTAGCGGTCGGCCGCGTTGGCCTTCTGCATTTCATTGCCGACGAGCGCGCCGCCGAGGGTCCCCGCGATCGTCGCGGCGGTGTTGCCGGCGCCGCTGCCGATCTGGTGCCCTATCACACCGCCCGCGATGCCGCCGAGAATGGCGCCGAGGCCGACCGGCGCAGTCGCGCCGGGGCGGTACAGGTCGATTCTCTCGACGACGCCGTACTCGGTGCGCTGGGCGACGACCGGACGGGTCTCGTAGACGGCGTAGGGCTCGGGATACGCGCAGCCGCCGAGCAGCGCCGCGCCGGCGAGGGCCACGATTGCAGCATTGCGAAACATCATTGGGAGTCTCCAGTTGCGGGGAGGCCGGGACGGTCGGGCCTCGATCACGATGCCACTCTAGTGGCCCACGCTGGAGGCCGTGGATCGGTCCGGTCCCGATTCGGGCGTCGGACAGCGACCGACAAGCGTTAGATCCCGCCGCAAATGTAAACGTTCGCTACTGTGCGCGAGGGCACCGGGGCGCGCAATGCGAATATTCCGCACGGGCCGCGCGCGCAGCCCGAAGCATGCCGCCGCCGCCGGCGCAACGGCCGGGGGCTCGTGACGCGACGCGCTCAGGCCGCGAAGAGGTAGGAATCGCGCGCCAGCGCTCCGTTCTCGAAGCCGTCGACGACGCGCTCGAGCGACGGCCGCGAGCCCGCGGCGCCATAGGCGACGAACAACGGCAGGAAGTGCTCCTCGGTCGGGTGCGCGCGCGCGGCGCCGGGCGCCGCGTCCCGATAGTCGAGCAGCGCGCGCGCCTCGTGCGCGGCGAGCTTCTGCTCCAGCCAGTGCGAGAACTCGACGGCGTAGCGCATCGGCTCGGCGTCGCCGCGGCGGCTCATCCAGTCGCGCAGGTTGTGCGTGGCGTGGCCCGAGCCGACGATCAGCACACCGGCATTGCGCAGCGGCGCGAGCGCCTCGCCGAGCGCCAGATGATGCGTGGTTCCGCGCGCGGGTTGCAGCGCGAGCTGGAGCACCGGTATGTCGGCGCGCGGGTACATCCAGCGCAGCGGCACCCACGTCCCATGATCGAGGCCGCGACAGCCGTCGATGCCGGCGGTGATGCCCGCGCCCTTCAGCAGCTCGACCGCCCTGGCCGCGATGTCCGGCGCCCCGGGCGCCGGGTACTCGATCTCGTACAGTTCCCGCGGAAACCCGCCGAAATCGTGGATCGTTTCCGGCTTGCGGTTGCCGGTCAGCATCGGGATCGACGTTTCCCAGTGCGCGGACGCGACCAGTATCGCGTCCGGACGGGGAATGCGCCGCCCGAGCGCCGCCCACGCGTCGCCCACGCTGCCGGGGGTGACGGCATGCATCGGCGACCCGTGCGACAGGAACAGCGTCGGAAGCGTCTTCATGCGAGCGGCCTCAGGCGGCCTTCTGCAAGAGATGCTCCGCTTCGAGCGCCTCGCGCACCTTCGGACGCGCCGCGACCCGCTCCTGGAAGCGTTGCAGCGCCGGCCAGCGGTCGAGATCGAACTTGAGGAACCGGTGCCAGTTCGCGATCGCGTACAGATACGCGTCGGCAATCGTGAACGCATCGCCGGTGAGATACGGCTTCGAGCCGAGGGCTTCGGCGACGTAGTCGAAGCGAGTCCCCACCGCCTGCAGGATGACGGACTTGAAGGAGTCCGGCGTCGTCGGCTTCCACAGCGGACCGAGCCCCTTGTGAATCTCTGTCGCGATGAAGTTGAGCCACTCCATCAGGCGATACCGCGCGATCGAGCCGAATGCCGGGGCGAGCGTTCCCGGATTGCGATCCGCCACGTATTGCAGGATTACGGCCAGCTCGCCGAGACGCTGCCCGTCGTCGAGCTCGAGCAGCGGAACATACCCCTTCGGGTTGATCGCGTAGTAGTCGCGATCGTCGACCTTGTGCGCGCGCAGGTCGACGCGCGCGAGTGCAAACGGCAATCGGGCCTCGCGCAACGTGATGTGGGCGGCGAGCGAGCACGCGCCGGGAGCGTAGTAGAGCTTCATGGTGAACCTCGTCAACGGTTGGAACTGAAGGATTGGACCGCCGTGGCGCCGATTCGGTCGCGCGCCGGCGGGCGCGGCGCCCGCCGGCGTGCCCGAGCACCTCAGTTGGCTGCCTGGTATTGCGGCGACGCGGAGCGGGTCGCGTCGATCTCGTCCCGGACACCGTTGCCGAGGAGCGCCGTGACCGCGGAGGCGAGCGCCAGGAAGGCCGGATATTCCCAGCCGCCGTTCGGCGCGTTGAACACCCACCCGTTGCCCGAGTGCGCCCACGTGGCGCCCAGAACGAACGGCATGAGCGCGAGCGCGACGATTCGCGTCTTCACGCCCGCGACGAGCAGCGCCCCGCCGATCAGCTCGGCGGCGAAGGTCACGTAGCCGAGCGCGCCGGGCAAGCCGAGCGACTCGAAGAACTTGTACGTGCCGGGAAGCGTGAACACGAAATACTTGAGCAGTGCATGGGCGATGAACATCACGCCGAGACCGATGCGAAGCGCGGCCGCGGCTAGGTCGATGCGACGACTGGACGACATGACGGACTCCCTTGGGTTGATGCGCCATGCGGCGCGACGGGAGGAATCATGATGCTTCCGGATCAAGGGATAAACATCGATTCCGTTGAATGATAGTTGCGCGTGATGCAATAATCACGACCGACCGTCCCGGTGAGACGCTCCGATGGATCGCTTCCAGTCGCTGCTCGCGTTCGCGAAGGTCGTCGAAACGGGCAGCTTCGCCCGCGCCGCCGACCGGCTCGATCTTTCGGTTTCCGCCGTGTCGCGGCAGGTCGCCGAGCTGGAATCGCATCTGGGCGCGCGCCTCTTGAATCGCACGACGCGCCGCCTTTCGCTGACCGAAAGCGGGCAGGCGTTCTACGAGCGCTGCGTGCAGCTTCTCGCCGATCTCGAGGAGGCCGAGGAGGAGATCACGGCGGCGGCGATCGTGCCGCGCGGGACGCTCAGGCTCACCTCCTCGATCAGCTTCGGCGTCGGCTACCTCGCCCCGGCGATCGCGCAGTTCCAGCGCCAGCATCCGCAGCTACGCTTCGACATCGAGCTGTCCGACCGCGCCATCGATATCGTCGAGGAAGGCATCGATCTCGCGATCCGGATCGGGGACATCGGAAGCCGCGCGCTGATCGGGCGGCGGATCGGCGTGTCGCGGATGATCTGCTGCGCCGCGCCGTCGTATCTCGCGCGACACCCGGCGCCGCGCACGCCGGCCGATCTCGCATCGCACCCGTGCCTCACGTACGAGTACGCGTCGGTCGGCGACGTCTGGCGCTTCGCCGACGCTGCGGGCCGGACGCACGACGTGAAGGTGAGCGGGCCGGTCCATGCGAACAACGGCGCGCTGCTGTCGGCGCTCGCGGTCGCCGGTGCCGGCATCAATCTCGAGCCGGATTTCATCGTCGCGAACGACGTGCGCGCCGGACGGCTGGTCCCGCTCCTGCCGGGCTACGTCGCGCCCACGATCGGCATCAATGCCGCTTACCCGAGCCGGCGCCACCTGTCGGCGAAGGTGCGCTCGTTCATCGATTTCCTGGCGCAGCGTTTCGCGCACGAGCCCGCGTGGCACCTGCCGGCGCCGGCGGATGCGACGCATACGGGGGCGACCGCACGCCGCGCGAAAACGCGCTAGCGCGCACGCGGCGCCTGGCGGACGCCGGATCTACGGGATCTGGATCTTGCCGCCCCCGGGAAGCGTGCCTCCCGGACCGAGCATGGCTCCTGCGGGCGGCACCACGATCGACGACGACGCCTGGCGGCGCAATTCCTGGATCTCGCGCATCGCCCGCTCGATGCCGGCCTTCGTCGCTTCGGCGTACTTGGCGACCGCGTCGGCGAGACTGTCCGCGTCGATGTCGAAGCTGATCGGCAGCGGGCCCATGTTCGTCATGAGCTGCGCTTCCCCCTGATAAACGGCGCGGCGCAGCGTGTCGGGGGCGCCGTCGCTTTTCACCGGCAGCAGCACGCGCAGCGTCCCGACCCTGCGATCGGTATAGATCTCTTCGCGGTACAGCGAGGCCGCGTCCATCGTCGCGTCCGTCGAGCGGGCGCCCGGATCGGTGGCCATGTCCAAGGTCCTTCCCCGAGTGGTTTTCGTCAAGCGTAATGGATTGGGGCGACGGAGGGCAACCGCAAGGCGGCACGGCGACCGCGCCGGCAAATTGTTCCGCGGCCGTGGTAAAGGTTGCGTGAGCCTGCGCGGCACGGCTCCCGCCAAGTGCCTGAATCGACGCCGTGTTTTGACGTGGTACGCCGCTTGCGCCGGTTGTGCCGATCAACAGCAGCGCAGGTTATCGATGTCCCGGCTTCCAGCCGTCGCAGCGGCACCGCGGTCGGTCGCGGTGCGCGTGTCCGGCATCCCGATCAGCCATCCCGAGCGGCCGATCGCCGAGGCGCCCGGCCACACGAAGCTCGACGTGGTTCGCTATCACGAGCGCCTTGCGCCGTGGCTGGTGCCGCAGCTCGCGCCGCGCCCGATCGCCGTCGTGAGGTGCCGTGACGGGCGCTTCGACGACTGCTTCTTCCAGAAGCATCCGCTGCACGGCGGGCGCGATGGCGCCGGCGACTCGTCGCCGTTCATGCGTCTCGCCGACGATGCGGACGTCGTGCGCGCCGTGCAGAACGGGACGTACGAATTCCACACGTGGGGTGCGAGCTTTCCGCGCCTCGAGCGGCCGGATCGGATCACGCTCGATCTCGATCCGGACGCGGCATTGCCGTGGCCGACGATGCAGGAGGCCGCGAGTCACGTGCGCGCATTGCTCGACGGGCTGGACCTGCGCTGGTTCATGAAGACGACGGGCGGCAAGGGCCTGCATTTCGTGCTTCCGATCACGCGCCGGCATAGCTGGCGGGAGGCCGCCGAATTCGCGCGCGCGATCGCGCGCAGGCTTGCGGGCGACGCTCCGGCGCTGTTCACCGCCACGCTTCGCACGGAGGCGCGGAGCGGGCGCGTCTGCGTCGACTACCTGCGCAACGGCGAGGGCGCCACGGCGGTCGCGGCGTACTCGCTGCGCGCCCGGGCCGGATTGCCGGTGTCGATGCCGATCGCGTGGGCCGACCTCGCGCACGACGTGCGCGCGGGCCATTTCAACATCGACAACGCGGTGGCGGTCGTCGCGCGCCGGCGCGTCGATCCCTGGGCCGACTACGAGCGGTCGCACCAGACGCTGTCCGCGGTCGTGCGCCGCGCAATCCACGCCTGAGGTCTAGCGGCGCAGGAACGTCTCGATGCTGGTCGCGAGCGCGATCGGCGTCTCCTGCATCGGATAGTGGCCGGCGTTCGCCATCACCTCCAGTTCCGCATCGGGGTAGGTCTGCAGGTACGTCGCCTGCATCACGGCGGCGCCGAGCGCCGGATCGTGCTCGCCGACGATGACCTTGACCGGCAGCCGCAGGCCGTGGACCGAGGCGCTGAAATCGGTCTTCGCCCATGCATGCAGGTACGCGGCGAACGCCTGGCGCGACGAGTGCGCGAGCGAATAGTCGACCATCCGCTGCAGCCAGGCGCGCGACAGGCGGTTGCCCGTCGTGTAATCGATGATCGCGTAGCGATTCTCGGGCTTGTCCGCCGCACCGCTGAAGAGCGCCCAGCCGGCTTCGTCGAAGGGCACGCCGGAGGCCGGCACCGGGGTCAGCGCCACCAGCTTGCGCACGCGCGAGCGTGCGATCGACAGCACGCGCTGCACGGCCATGCCCCCCATCGAGTGCCCGACCAGGCTGAACTGCGCAAGGCCCAGATCGTCGGCGAGCGCCAGCGCGTCGGCGGCGATCTCGTCGATCGTGTAGTCACCGGCGACATCGCGCATGCCGCCGTAGCCGCGATAGTCCATGAACACGTAGCGGAACTCGTCCGGGGACAGCGCCGTCTCCATCGGCGCGAACGAGTGCGCGTCACCGAACCAGCCGTGCAGCACCAGCACGCCGTGCGGGCCGTTGCCGACGACGTGGTGCGTGTTGGGCATCGAATTCTCCCGAGGAGTAGGTGCGCCGGGCCCGCCGCCGGGCGCACATGATAGCGTCCTTCACACGCGCGCCGGCAGATGCAGGAATCCCCTGAAGCGCGCACGCCCGCCGCGCATCGGCTCGCCCGCGAGCACGTAGTCGGGAAAGCGCGAAAGGAAGCGACCGATCGCCACGCGGCCCTCGAGGCGCGCCAGGTTCAGCCCGGCGCAGGTGTGGATGCCGAAGCCGAAGGCGACGTGGCGATTGGGCGAGCGTGCTACGTCGAGCCGGTCCGGGTCCGGGAAGCGGGCCGGGTCGCGATTGGCGGCGCCGATGCAGAGCGTGACGCGCGCGTGTTGCGGCAAGTCGACGCCGCCGACCGCGCAGGGCCGGGTCGAGATCCGGTTGCCGAGCTGGTTGGAGCTCTCGAAGCGCAGGAACTCCTCGACTGCGCAGTGAATGAGCGCGGGCCTCGCAAGCAACCGGGCACGCTCGCCGGGCCACGTTGCCAGTGCGTGGAGCGCGTTGCCGATCAGGTTCGTCGTCGTCTCGTGGCCGGCGTTGAGCAGGAAGATGCACTGATGCAGCAGCTCGGTCTCCGAGAGGCGCTCCTCGTCGCCGTCACCCTCGATCAATCGTGTCAGCACGTCGGTATCGGGGTCGCGCGGATGGGCGCGGCGCTCCGCCACCAGCGTGCGCAGGTAAGCGGACATCTCGACGACCGCGCGATTGCCGGCCGCGGCCCGCTCGGCGGTGAGCACCGGCTCGAGCGCGCCGAGGATCGCGAGCGACCAGCCGCGCAGCGGGCCGCGCTCGTCGTGCGGCACGCCGAGAAGGTTGCCGATGATCTCGACCGGAATCGCGCCCGCGAACGCGTCGATCAGGTCGACACGGCTCCCGTCTGCCAGACGGTCGAGCAGGCGGTCGACGAGCGCGACGAGCCCGGGCTCCATCGCCGTGATGTGGCGTTGCGACAGCGCGCCGACGATCGCGCGCCGCACGCGCGTATGGAGCGGCGGGTCGTTGAACACGAGGCTCGTCGTGTGATGCTCGTAGAGCGGCGTCGCGCCGTACTTCGGCCCGAACTCGCGCCTCTTGTCGGAGCTCCAGACCTTCGGGTCGCGGTACACGGCCACGATGTCGTCGTAGCGCGTGAGAAACCACGAACCGTCGGGCATCGCCTTGACGGGTGCGTGCTCGCGCAGTGCCCGGTAATACGGATACGGGTTCGCGTAGTAGTCGACCGGCGGGTCCGCGAGGTCGAAGTTCGCCGCGCGCTCCACGTCGCTCGCCGCGGACGCGCCGGCCGGCGTCGAGGCGTTCGGGACGCTCATCGGAGCGTGCGTCGATGCGCTTCAGGAAGCGTACGCGAATTCCACGGTCTCCCCTGGATCCTTCGCGTGCGCGTGGCCGAACGTGATATGGCCCCTGCCCCGCAGCACGAACTCCTCGCGCCGCAGCGGCATCTCCGGTTCACCCTCGATCGTGAGGAACGTGCCGTTCGAGCTGTGATCGACGAGCACGAACCGGTCGCGGCGCCGCTCGATGCGGGCGTGCATCCGCGACGCCATCCGGTCGGCGATCACGAGGTCGTTCTGCGCGTCGCGCCCGATCGACAGCGTCGCCTGCCCTTCGCCGAGGATGATTTCGCGGCCGCCATGGCGAACGGTGAGCCGCGCCGGCGCCGTGACGAGCCGCGTCGACAGCGTCGTCAGGTCGTCGGCCGAATCCTGCCACAGCAGCTCGAACACGCTCATGTCGCGCAGCTTGCCCTTGACGGTGAGCACGGCGAGCTCGCGCGTGCGCGTGCGCAGCCACGGCGAGAGTCGCGCCGCCGTCTCCGCCGACGTGACGACCTGCGCGCCGTGCGCGACGCCGACGAGCCTCGCCGCGACATTGACCGAATCGCCGAAGACGTCGCCGTCGGATTCGAGCGTCGGTCCGAAATGGAATCCGACGCGAATCGCGAGCCGCTGCCCGCCGGACTGCGGCTGCGCGAAGACGCGCGCCTGCATGGCGGCCGCCGCCTGCGCGGCGTTGTCGGCCAGCGGAAACACGGCCATGACCTCGTCGCCGATCGTCTTCACGACGCGCCCGGAGTTGCCCTCGCAGGCCTCGCGCACGAGCGCAAGGCACTGCCCGACCGTCGCCAGCGCGCGCTCGTCGCCGAGCGTTTCATAGAGGCGCGTGCTGCCGCTGACGTCGGCGAACAGGACCGCGAGCTCGGACGAGGCGGTGGGCATGCGTGGCATTGGTCCGGAGCGGGACGGCCCGCGCCGCAGGCCGCCAGTATAAGGTGCGGCACCTGCGGCGCCGCCGCGGCGCGCCGCACCGATCGTCGAGGCGAGGGTTCACGTTGACGGCTGCGTTGGCCGACCGGGGTAATCGTCGACTGGCGTAGGATGCGCCCCTTCGACGGAACTCTTGGAGGAGCTCGTCATGCGGAACCTGCGGAACCTGATCGGTGTGCTGCTTGCCGTCTTCGCGCTGGGCGCTGCCGCCGACGACTATCCGTCGCGGCCGGTGAAGATCGTCGTGCCGTTCGCGGCGGGCGGCCCGGCCGACGTCTACGCGCGCTTTCTCGCGCAGCGGCTCCAGGAATCGATGGGGCAGCCCTTCGTGATCGAGGACCGCCCGGGCGGCGGCTCGGTCGTCGGCACCGAAATCGTCGCGAAGAGCGCGCCCGACGGCTATACGCTGCTGCTGATGTCGAACACGCATACGGTCAACGAGTCGCTGATGCCGAACAAGCCGTTTCAGCTGATGCGCGACTTCACGCCGATCGCGCCGATCAACTATTCGGACCTCGTGCTCGTCGTCAATCCCGCGGTGCCGGTGAAGACGCTGCCGGACCTGATCGCGCTCGCGAAGGCGCAGCCGGGCAAGCTCAATTACGCATCGTCGGGGCCCGGAACGCCCTATCACATGGCCGGAGAATTGTTCAAGGCGATGGCGGGCCTCGACATCGTGCACGTCCCCTACAAGGAGAGCTCGGGCGCGCGCACCGGCGTCCTCGGCGGCCAGGTGGAAATGATGTTCGACGCGGTGACGGTGATGAACGAGCACGTCAAGGCCGGCAAGGTGCGCGCGCTCGCGACGAGCGGCAATGTGCGCTCGAGCGTGATGCCGGACGTGCCCACGCTCGCCGAGGCCGGCGTTCCCGGCTACGAGGCGGTGATCTGGCTCGGTCTGATCGCACCGAAGAGCACGCCGCCCGCGATCGTGCAGCGCCTCAACGCGGAGGTGACGGAGATCGTCGCGCGTGCGGACGTGCAGGCGGAATGGGCGAAGCAGGGCGCCGTCGCGATGACGATGACGCCGGAGGCGTTCGGCCGCTTTCTCGCCGACGACATCGTCAAGTGGGAGCGCATCGTGAGGATCTCCGGCGCCCGGGCGGACCGGTGACGCCGCGGCACCGATCGCTCCATCTGCTTTCGGCCGGGGCGGCCCAGGGCCTCGTCGAAGCGCTGCAGCGTGCGTTCGAGGCCGAGGCCGGCGTCGAGGTGGCGGCGACGTTCGATGCGGCGGGCGCGATTCGCGACGCGCTCGTCGCCGACGCTCCCTGCGACGTCGTGATCCTCCCCGCGACGATGCAGTCGACGCTCGCGGCGGAAGGCCGCGTCGACGGCGCGACGGTCCTGCCGCTGGGCGGCGTGCCAACCGGCATCGCGGTGGCGAGCGGCGACCGCCTGCCCGCGGTCGGGAACGCCGGCGAGTTGCGTGCGACGCTGCTCGCGGCCCCGGCACTCTATTGTCCCGACACCGTGCGGGCGACGGCCGGCATCCACTTCGCGGGCGTCCTGCGCGCCCTCGGGATCGACGAACGCTCGACGCCGAAGCTTCGCGCATTTCCGAACGGGGCGCGCGCGATGGCCGCACTCGCCGCGACCGGCCCCCGTGGCGGGATCGGCTGCACGCAGGTGAGCGAGATCCTTCGCACGCCCGGCGTCGTGCCGGTCGCGCCGCTGCCCGCACCGTTCGAGCTCACGACCGTCTATGCGATCGCCGTGTCGCGGAACGCCGACAATGCGGCGGCGGCGCGTGCGTTCGCCGCGCGCGTCACCGGCAGGGAGACGGAAGCCTTGCGCCGCGCGGGTGGATTCCTCGCGTCGTCAACCTGACCCGGCGCCGCGAGCGGCGCCACCGAGTCATCGACGAAACCGAAGGCCCGCATCCAAAACGGTGATTGGATTTGCCGGCGCGCACGCCGTATTGTGGCCGGTTCGGCGTTTTTTTCGGGGATCGAAGATGCAGGCAAATGCTCCGGACGGCACGCGCAGGCCGGTGGGACTGGCGCTGCAGGGCGGCGGCTCGTGGGGCGCCTATACGTGGGGCGTGCTCGACGCGCTGCTCGCGAGCCGCACGCTCGGCATTGCGCAATTCTCCGGCACCAGCGCGGGCGCGATCAACGCGGCGATCGTCGCGAGCGCGCTCGCCACCGGCAACTCGGCCGATGCGCGCCGGTCGCTGCGCGCCTTCTGGACCGGCATCGCCGATCCGGCGGTGTCGGATTTCGTCGGGCAGTTGTGGCGACCCGTCGAGCGGACGCTGCGCGCATCGGTCGGCGAGTGGTTCATGGCGGGTAGGCTGTCGCCGTACAACGTGAATCCGCTCGGCATCAATCCGCTGCGCGAAGCGATCGCCGCGCACGTCGACATCGAGGCCGTGCGAAGCCGCGCCGCACCCGCCGTCTTCGTGACGGTGACGAACGTGCGGACGGGATTGCCGCGCATCATCTCGAACGACGAGCTGACGATCGATGCGCTGCTCGCCTCGGCGTGCCTGCCGCACCTCTTTCACGCCGTGGAGCTCGACGGCGAGCCGTACTGGGACGGCGGCTACAGCGGCAACCCGACGCTGTGGCCGATGATCCACGACACGACGGCGAACGACGTCATCGTCGTGCAGCTCGCGCCCGACGCGGCCGACGAACTGCCCAAGGACGCGGCGGCGATACGCCGCCGGGTCGGCGAGATCGTGTTCAATTCCAGCCTGGTCGCCGAAATGCAGGCGATCGGCGCGATGCGCGCGCTCGCCGCACGCGCCGAGCGCCCGGCGAGCGTGGTCAACGTGCGGCTGCACCGGATCGGCCCGCCGCGCCGCGCGCTGTTCGAGCAGGGATCGTCGCTCGAGCGCTCGCGCGCATGGCTCGAGCTGTTGTTCGACGAGGGACGGCGGGCCGCGCGGCAGTTCCTCGATCGCAGCGGCGCCGACATCGGCACGCGCGAGACCCTCGACATCGCCCGCCTCTTCACCGACGGCCACAAGCCGAAGGTGCGCATGCTGGCCGAGGCGGAGCCGGCGGCCAACGACGACGACGCACAGAGCCCGGCGCGCGCCGCCGCAGCGGAAGGCTAGCCCGCGGTAGCCTACTGGCGCGGCAACTGCTGGCCGGTGAGCGCCTGCCGGATGTCGCGCAGCTTCGCCTTCACGCGCGATTCGTTGACCGGTCCCATCCGGATCATGATCTTCTGCCCGGCCGAGCGCTGCTCGAGCGCCGGGTCGGCGAACTCGTAGAGCACCTTCGGCTGGACGAGCTCGATCGGCGCCGGAACGTCGGGCGTCGCGAGCAGGTGATCGATCACCTCGACGAGCCGGTCGTTGAAATAGCCGTGCGGATAGCCGAGGTCCTCGTACGCCTTCTGGAACAGCGGGTAGAAGCGCACGTACGTCTGCACCAGCTTGCGCGTGTCCGCCTGCTCCATCACGCGGATGTACGTCGCATAACGCGTCGCGTTGTCGGCGCGGAGCAGGATGCGGCCATCGTTGTGCGCGATCGCCACGCTGCCGCCGACCGGATTGACCGGCATCTTCTGCAGGGCGGCGGTCTGGCGCGGCAGATTGTCGATCGTCGCGACGAAGCGCGGCACGATCTGCTGCAGGTGGAACACGCGGTCGAGCGGCACGGCGGTGAAGAGCGCCGCCATTGCGTCCTGCAGCGCGGTGTCGCTCTCCTCGACGGCCGGCAGCGGCGCGGTCGGCTGCGCCGGCGCCTCGGTTGCGGCCTCGATCGGATACTTCGGCCCGTTGGAAGGCGGTGCGGTCGGCTGCGGCGCGGCGGCCTGCGGAGGCGGCAGCGTGACCGGCGCCGGCGCGTGCATGCCGCGCCAGACGAGGAACCCGGCGGCGACGACCGCGGCGACCATCAGGATCGGCCACAGGAAATTGCGGCGTCTCGTCGTCGCCTTGCGGCGGGGATCGATCGGACGCTCGAAATCCGGGTCCCGATCCAGGGGTTCAACGTGTTGCATGCCCGACCTCCCTCGATGATGGCGCCGCGCGCCGCCAGGGCCTCCGCGGGCCGTCACGGACTCGCAGACGACCCTTCGACTAGGCTATTGTCGATCGGTTCGCAAGCCGCGTCGAGCGCAGGAGGACGCTCAGGCGTGCACGAGCCGCTCGCCGTGCTCGCGCGTCGCGTGGAAGCCGACTTTCGGCCAGCGCTCCATCGTCACCTGGAGGTTGTACTTGTTCGTGGCGAGAAACACGGGGTTGCCGTCGACGTCGGTCGCGAGCGCCGCGGCCTGCTCGCGCTCGAAGTTACGACGCGTGAGATCGTCTGGGAAGGTGAGCCAGCGCGCGGTCGCGATGTTGGCGCTCTCGTAGAGGGCGTCGACCTTGTATTCGCTCGCGAGGCGCTGCGCGACGATCTCGAACTGCAGCGGCCCGACGGCGCCGAGCAGCAGCGTGTTCGTGTGCGCCGACGTGAACACCTGGATCGCACCCTCCTCGCCGAGCTCCTGCAGTCCCTTCGTGAGCGGCTTCCCCTTGAACGGGTCGCGCGGACGCGCGACGCGGAACAGCTCCGGCGCGAAGTACGGAATGCCGCGGAAGGCGAGCGGCTCGCCTTCGGTCAGCGTGTCGCCGATCTGGAGCTGGCCGTGGTTGTGGATCCCGATGATGTCGCCGGCGACGGCGTCCTCGCTCGCGACGCGCTCGTTCGCCATGAACGTGAGCGCGTTGGCGAGCTTCATTTCGCGCCCGATCCGCAGGTGGCGCACCTTCATCCCGGGCTGGTAGCGCCCCGAGCAGACGCGGAAGAACGCGATCCGGTCGCGGTGGCGCAGATCCATGTTCGCCTGGATCTTGAACACGAACCCGGTGAACGGCCGCTCCGCCGGTGCGACGACGCGCTCGGAGCCGTCGCGCGGCTGCGGCGGGGGCGCCCATTCGACGAGCGCCCGCAGGATTTCCTGCACGCCGAAGTTGTTGATCGCCGAGCCGAAAAACAACGGGGTCTGCCGCCCGGCCAGGAAGCTCGCGAGGTCGAACGGATGGCTCGCGCTGCGGATCAGCTCGACATCGTGGCGCAGCGCCGCGGTTTCATCGGGAAACAGCGCGGCAAGCCGCGGATTGGCGAGGCCCTCGATCAGCTCGGTATCCGTCGCCACGCGTTCCTCGCCGGGCGCGAAGCGCAACAGGCGGTCGTTGCGCAGGTCGAAGACGCCGCGGAAGCGCTTGCCCATGCCGAGCGGCCAGGTCACCGGCGCACAGTCGATCGCGAGCACCGACTCGATCTCCTCGAGCAGCGCGAGCGGCTCGCGCACCTCGCGGTCGAGCTTGTTGACGAACGTGATGATCGGCGTCGCGCGCGGCCGACATACCTCCAGCAGCTTGATCGTCCGCGCCTCGACCCCCTTCGCCGCGTCGATGACCATGACCGCGGCGTCCACGGCGGTCAGCACGCGGTACGTGTCCTCGGAGAAATCCTCGTGGCCGGGCGTGTCGAGCAGGTTGATCGTGTGGCCGGCGAATTCGAACTGCATCACCGAGCTCGTCACCGAGATGCCGCGCTGCTTCTCGACTTCCATCCAGTCCGACGTCGCGTGGCGCGCGCTCTTGCGCGACTTCACGGTGCCGGCGAGCTGGATGGCGCCGCCGTAAAGCAGCAGCTTCTCGGTGAGCGTCGTCTTGCCGGCGTCGGGGTGGGAGATGATCGCGAACGTGCGCCGGCGCGCGACGTCGCGCGCGAGGTCCGCGGGTTGTGGCACGGCATCCATCGTCGTGGGGTCGCCCGGATATCGGGGCGCCGGGACAAAAAAACAAAACCGCCGGCCGAAAGGCAGGCGGCGAGGATTGCGGCAATTATACCGTCACGTCATCCGAACGGTCGCACGCCGATCAGCGGGCCGTGCAGGAACAGGGCGAACGCGAGCGCCGCGACGATGCCGACGACGACCACCGTCGCGTCGCGCGAGAGGCTGCCGGCGGGATAGGTCGTGCCGGCGGCGCGGTCCTGCGCCCGTCTCGTCACGAAGAGCACGACGGCCCACGCGAGAAAGGCGCCGAAGAGCACGACCGCGGCGAGGCTGCCGTTCGCGGCGAGGTGCCCGATGGCCCACAGCCCCACGCCGGCCGTCATCGGATGACCGAGCGCCGCCTTGATGCGCGTCCCGGGGACGTAGGCGGCGACGACGAGGATGAACCCGACGACGGTCAGCAGCGCGGTCGCGTGGCGTCCCCACGCCGGAGCCGGCCAGAGGACGACCGGATTCGCGCGCGCCATGCCGTAGCCCCAGACGACGAGCACGAGGCCGACGATCGACACGACGGAATAGGCGATCTTGTAGGGGCCGGGGCCCATCCGCGCGACCTGGCGCTCGCGCCAGCCGGGGGCGAAGATCCGCAACGCGTGCGACAGCAGGAAGACGACGAGTCCGGCGATCAGCGTGCCCAATCGAGGCTCCCGAGGAAACGACGACGCGAATGATACTGCGAGTGCGTACAATCGCGGGCCGATGGCCGCCTACCCGCACCTGCTCGCCCCGCTCGACCTCGGGTTTGCGACGCTGCCCAATCGCGTGCTGATGGGATCGATGCACACCGGTCTCGAGGAAGCGCCGCACGGCTTCGCGAGGCTCGCCGCGTTCTACGCCGCGCGTGCGCGCGGCGGCGTCGCGCTGATAGTGACCGGCGGGATCGCGCCGAATCTCGTCGGCCGGCTCGAGCCGCGGGCCTCGGAGCTCTCGTTCGGATGGCAGGTCGCGAAGCATCGCCTGGTGACCGACGCCGTCCATGCCGCGGGCGGCCGCATCGCGCTGCAGATCCTGCACGCGGGCCGCTACGCGTACCACCCGTTGTCCGTCGCGCCTTCGGCGATCCGATCGCCGATCACGCCGTTCAAGCCGCGCGCGCTGACGCGCTGGGGCGTCGAGCGCACGATCGCCGCCTACGTGCGCTGCGCGCGGCTCGCGCAGCGCGCCGGTTACGACGGCGTCGAGATCATGGGATCGGAGGGCTACCTGATCAACCAGTTCGTCGCGCCGCAGACCAACCATCGCGACGACGAGTGGGGCGGCACGTACGCGAAGCGCATCCGCTTCGCGGTCGAGATCGTCCGCCGCACCCGCGAGGCGGCGGGAGCGGACTTCATCATCGTCTATCGATTGTCGATGCTCGACCTGGTCGACGGCGGCAGCACCTGGGACGAGGTCGTGGAGCTCGCGCAGGCGATCGAGGCCGCGGGTGCGACGCTGATCAACACCGGCATCGGCTGGCACGAGGCGCGGATCCCGACGATCGCGACGATGGTGCCGCGCGGCGCGTTCACGTGGGTGACGGCGCGCCTGCGGGGCGCGGTGAAGTTGCCGCTGATCGCGACCAACCGCATCAACGATCCGGCCGTCGCGGACGCCATCCTCGCGCGCGGCGACGCCGACATGGTGTCGATGGCGCGACCCCTCCTCGCCGATGCCGACTTCGTGAAGAAGGCGGCGCAGGGGCGCGCCGGCGCGATCAACACGTGCATCGCGTGCAACCAGGCGTGCCTCGACCACGTCTTCGAGCGCAAGGTCGCCTCCTGCCTCGTCAACCCGTTCGCCTGCCGCGAGACGGAGCTCGCTCCGGCGCCCGCGCGGCAAGCGAAACGGGTCGCGGTCGTGGGCGCGGGACCGGCGGGCCTCGCCTGCGCGACGACGGCGGCGGAGCGCGGCCATCGCGTGACGCTCTACGAGGCGGCGCCCGCGATCGGCGGCCAGTTCAACCTCGCGCGCCGCATCCCCGGCAAGGAGGAATTCGCCGAAACGCTGCGCTACTTCGGCGAGCGCCTCGCCACCCTCGGCGTCGAGCGTCGTCTCGGCGCGCTCGCGACGGTGGACGACCTGCGCGATTACGACGCCGTGATCCTCGCGACGGGCATCGTGCCGCGCCGGCCGGCGATCGAGGGCGTGTCGCATCCGAGCGTCGCGAGCTATGCCGACATCGTCGAAGGCCGGCGCATCGCCGGGCGCAGCGTCGCGATCGTCGGCGCGGGCGGCATCGGCTTCGACGTCGCGGAGTTCCTGACGCATGCGGGCGCCGACGACGGTCACGCGAGCGCGGGCGAGCTGCGCGATCCGGCGATCGAGCATTTTCGCGACGAATGGGGGATCGACGCCGCGTACGCGCGACGAGGCGGGCGCAAGGCGCCGGGCGAGGAGGTGCCGGTGCGCGACGTCTGGCTGCTGCAGCGCAAATCCGCGAAGGTCGGCGAAGGTCTCGCGAAGACGACCGGATGGATCCGCCGCACGCTGCTGCGCAAGCGCGGCGTGCGGATGCTGTCCGGCGTCGGCTACGAGCGGATCGACGACGCCGGACTGCATATCCGCGTCGATGGGGAAGCGCGGCTTGTCGCCGTCGACACGATCGTCATCTGCGCCGGGCAGGAGCCGCGGCGGGAGCTGACCGGACCGCTTGCCGCCGCCGGGGTGCGCTACACGCTGATCGGCGGCGCCGACGTCGCCGTCGAGCTCGACGCGAAACGCGCGATCGACCAGGGGACGCGCGTCGCGCTGGCGCTGTAGCTTCGCGACCGTGGTCGCGCCGAGCGTCACGATGACGTCGGGACGCACGCGCGACATCGCGTCAGTGCAATTCGACGGCGCCGTCGCCGGGCCCGCGACCGGCGAGGCGGCTGCGCAGCGTCTTCTGCGCGCTGCGCTGCAGGCGTGCCCGCCACTGCGGCGTCATCGCGGCCGCCGTCGCGGCCTGCGCCCGGTAGGCCGATTTCGCGGCCGGCGTGGCCGCGCCGCTCGCACCGATCGAGCGGAACACCGCACCGAGCACGTCGGTGCGATTGACCGGATCGGCGTTCGTGCGAGCGAGCATCGCGGCGAATTCGCCCCCCGCACTTGCGAGCCCCTGGTAATCGCCGACGAACAGGCCCCCGTCGGTCATCGGCGCGAAATTGAAATCGAAGGGTCCCGCGACATGACGTTCCGTCCATGTCGTGCCATCCTTCGACGTCGCGAGCCACGCATCGACGAGCAGCGTCGCGGGGTCGCCGGTGTCGTTGCGCATGTCGTAGTACAGCACGGCGATGACGCCGTCCGGGCGCACCGTCACGGCCGGAAGCAGCGCCTGCACGCCGGGCACGCGGTTCACCCGCACCGGCGGGCTCCACGTCGTCCCGCCGTCGACGGAGCGCGAGAGCGCGATGCCGTCGCGTGCGCCCCCCGAGAAGCGCGAGTCCTGCCATACGCCGACCAGGAGCCCGTTCGCGCCGCCCGCGAACGACGCGAGGTTCGCGCCGTCGCGCAACGTCCGCGCGGGATCCTGCGGATCGTGCGTGCCGATCGCCTGCAGGTCGGACACGACGATCGGCGCGCTCCAGGTCGCGCCGCGATCGCCCGAGCGCACGAGCGCGAGGTGGGTCGTGACGGCGTCGTTGGGCGCGACGTCGAACTCGGTGAAGAAGTCGACCAGCGTGCCGGCGCCTGTCTCGGACCCGACGACGACGACCTGGTTGTTCAGCGTCTGGTTGCGCCCGCCCGGGTCGTAGATCGGGCGCGCGGCCTCCCAGCTTGCGCCGCCGCTCGTCGTGCGCGCGAAATAGCTCGGGCCGTGGCCATTCTGCTCGAGGCGGTCCCACGCCGCATACGCATGACCCGCCGCAACCGGATCGGCGACGATCGATTCCTTGTCGTTGAACGCCGCGCTTGCGTCGGCGATCAGCGTCGCCGGCGCGCTCCAGCTGCGGCCGCCGTCGGTCGAGCGGCTTGCGAGCACCGCGCTCGACGATCCCGGCGCGAATGTCGCCCCGTCGAAGGCCACGGCAACCTGGTACGCGATGGCGTCGGCGCCGATCGTCACCCACGGATCGGTGGCTCGCGCGTAGTCGCCGCCGTTGGCCGCATGGCCTCCGGTGCAGCGCGAGAACGCCGCCTGCGTCACCGACCATGTCAACCCGCCGTCGAACGAGTAGCCGGTGCGAAGGCCCCGCGCGCCGCCGTTCGACCACCGGTCCTGCTGCCAGACGCCGATCAGGTGCGAAGGATTCTGCGGGTCGACCGCGATCTGCGGCTCGACTTCGGCGCCCGCGTATCCAACGCCCGTCTGCGGGGTCGCGTCGCAGCCCGGAGCGAACGGCGATGCTCCCGTGACCCGCACCTGCGAATCGCCGACGCTTGCGCGCGTCGTGCACATCGCCACGCCGAGCGGCCCGTAACCCTCGGGCACGTACCCGCGCGCGAGCATCGCGGCGCGCGTCGCAGCGTCCGCGGTGTAGCGGTGGTTGGAATCGGCCCGGTGATTCCACAGCCGGTACACGGGAGCGGTTCCCGCGGGACACGCGCCGCTCGCCGCATTCGGCAGCGCGATGTAGAACTCGGCGGCGGTCTCGTAGACATAGCCGCTGAAATTCGGATCGACCGGAATGCTCGCGAGCACGCTCGCGCATTCGGCCGGCGACGCGGACAGGAAATGCGAGTCGCCGTGCTCGGGGGGGATGTAGAAGCGGCAGACGGGGCTCGTCGCCGCACCGGGCGAGAGCGACCCGTCGAACGCGAGACCCGTCCGCGTCCACCCCGCGGTTCGACCGGAATCGAGCGCGTCGATCTCGTTGGCGAGCGGCGTGATGAAGTAATGGTCGAGCGCGGCGTGGTAGTACTCGACGACGGTTGCGGCGCGCGCCGCGGCGCACGCGACCAGCGCGAGACATCCGGCAGCGACGGCTGGAGGACGCATGCGAGAACACTCCGAGAGGGCGGCGATGCGGCAGGCTCCGATCCGGGCGAGAGTTTACCGGCGTCTGCGCGCGAGTGCGGCGCGGGGCGAAGGGGTGCTGTCGCGACACGTCGTCGCGGGCGGCCAACGATGCGAATATTCCGTCGCCGCCGAGGCGGTGAAAGGTCCATGATCCTGCCGACGACCAACAGCGTGTAGTGCAGCGGGCGGGAAAGCGGCGATTTCGAGTGCTGTGCGCGGCACTCCCAACCGACAATGCGGGATCGCCGCCGCGCCGACGACCGGACGTCGGCCGCGGTCAGCAGTCGCGGGCACCCCGGCGGGGCAACTCGCCGGGGGCCGTGGCGAAATCCTCCTGAAGGCCGTTCGCCGTTGCCGGGGCCGGAAAACGGGCCCGCCGGGGCCGGCCGTCGGCGGAACGGCGCCCTGGCACGTTAAATCCTCCTGTCATCCCGGCGCGGCGACCGCCGGTGTTACGCCGAGATCAGGTCTCGCTCACGCCGGTCGGGCGGGGCGCGACGCAGGGCCGGCTCCCGGGATTGGCTGGCATTACAATCCGCCCCATGGACCCGCTCGTCCTGACCGTCGACATGGCCGGCCTCCCCCAGGCTTGGGTGGAGCTGGAGGAAGCGATCACTTACCACGCGAAGCAGATGGTCGCGTGGTCGCTCGGCGCCGTCGTGCGCGAGTTTCGCGGCGGGTGGCAGCGCGACGGCTCGCGCTCGCGGATCTCGACCAAGTCGATCCTGGCGATCAAGGGCACGGCCGGGCGTCCGCACTCGCACACGCCCAGCCTGACCAATCCGATGCTGTTCGCGCGCGACCGCCAGGTGTGCGCGTACTGCGGCGGCCGGTTCCTGTATCGCGACCTCTCGCGCGACCACATCGTTCCCGCCTCCCGCGGGGGCCGCGACACCTGGATGAATTCGGTCACCGCCTGCCGCGGCTGCAACACGCGCAAGGGCAACCGCGCGCCGGAGCAGGCCAACATGCCGCTGCTCTACGTGCCGTACGTGCCGAACCGGCACGAGCATTTCATCCTGCGCAATCGCCGCATCCTCGCCGACCAGATGGAATACCTGCTCGCGGGCGTGCCGCGCACGAGCCGCCTCCACCCGACGCCACACGCCGCCTAGTGCGGCGTTGTCGATTCTGGGACCGCCCCGGCGTCGACGCCGGCTCGCACGGGCCGCCGTGCGGTAGCATTGCGGCTCGCCGCGCGGCCGTGGACCGGATGCGCCGCCGATCGGTATCTTCCAGGGAGAACGACAGCAATGCACGCACGCCGCAGCAGGTTGAAGCTCGCCGCCGCCATCCTCGCGCTCTCGCTCGCGGGCGGCTCCCCGCTCGCCTTCGCGCAGGCGAGGCTCAAGGTCGCGGCCGTGTACACGGTGCCGGTCGAGCAGCAATGGGTCTCGCGGATCCACAAGGCGCTCAACGCGGCGAAGGAGCGCGGCGAGATCGACTACGTGTTCTCGGAGAAGGTGGCGAACGCCGACTACGAGCGCGTGATGCGCGAGTTCGCGGAGAAGGGCAACCAGCTCATCGTCGGCGAATCGTTCGCCGTCGAGGCGGCGGCGCGCAAGGTCGCGAACGACTATCCGAAGACCGCGTTCCTGATGGGCTCGTCGGGCAAGCCGCAGCCGCCGAATTTTGCCGTCTTCGACAATTACATCCAGGAGCCCGCCTATCTGACCGGGATGATCGCCGGCGGCATGACGAAGACGAACCGGATCGGCATGGTCGGCGGCTATCCGATTCCGGAAGTCAACCGGCTGATGCACGCGTTCATGGCCGGCGCGAAGGAGATCAACCCGAAGGTGCAGTTCACCGTCACGTTCATCGGCTCGTGGTTCGACCCGCCCAAGGCGAAGGAGGCGGCGTTCGCGATGATCGAGAAGGGCGCCGACGTCATGTACGCCGAGCGCTTCGGCGTTTCCGACGCGGCCAAGGAGCGCGGCAAGCTCGCGATCGGCAACGTCATCGACACCCAGAAGGAGTATCCGAACACCGTCGTCGCCTCGGCGCTGTGGAACATGGAGCCGACGATCGACCGCTCGATCAAGGCGGTCAAGGGCGGGGCGTTCAAGGCCGAGGATTACGGCCAGTACTCGCTGATGAAGTACAAGGGGTCCGAGCTCGCGCCGCTCGGCACCTTCGCAGACAAGGTTCCGGCCGACCTGCAGGCGAAGGTGAAGGCGAAGGAGAAGGAAATCCTCGACGGCAGGTTCAATGTGCCCGTCGTCGAGACGGAGCCGAAGTCGACGGCGAAGTGAGCGCAATGGGGCCGGAGCCGATCTTGCGCGCGCCGGCTCCATCCCGACGGTGAGCGATCCGCGCGAACCCGTCCTGCGGCTCGCCGGCATCACCAAGCGGTTCGGCGAGCTCGTCGCGAACGACGGGATCTCGCTCGATCTCGGCCGCGGCGAGGTGCTCGCGCTGCTCGGGGAGAACGGCGCCGGCAAGTCGACGCTCGTCTCGATCCTCTTCGGCCATTACGTCGCCGACGCGGGCTCGATCACGGCGTTCGGAGTCCCGCTGCGTGCGGGCGACCCCGCCGCGGCGCTCGCCGCGGGCATCGGCATGGTGCACCAGCACTTCACGCTGGCCGACAACCTGACGGTGCAGGAGAACATCGTGCTCGGCACCGAGCCGCTGTGGTCGTGGCGCGCGCATCGCGCGGCGGCGCGCACGAGGCTCGTGCAGACGGCGCAACGCTTCGGCCTGCGCGTCGACCCCGACGCGCGCGCCGGCACGCTCTCCGTGGGGGAGCGGCAGCGGGTGGAGATCCTCAAGGCGCTGTACCGCGGCGTGCGCGTCCTGATCCTCGACGAGCCGACGTCGGTGCTGACGCCGCAGGAGACCGAGGCGCTGTTCGCGACGCTCTCGCGCCTCGTCGGCGAGGGGTTGTCGATCATCTTCATCAGCCACAAGCTGCACGAGGTGCTGCGCGTGGCCAATCGCATCGCCGTGCTGCGTGCCGGCCGGCTGGTGGCGACCCTCGATGCGGCGGCTGCCGATCCGGCCGGGCTCGCCGAGCTGATGGTGGGCCGCAGCGTGCGCCAGCCCGTGCCGCGGGCGCACCGGCGCGGCGACGTCGTGTGCGCGCTCTCGGATCTGCACGTTGCCGGTGCGAAGCACGCCGCCGCGCTCCGCGGCGTGTCGCTTCGCCTGCGGGCGGGCGAGGTGGTCGGGATCGCCGGCGTCTCGGGGAACGGGCAGGACGCGCTCGCCGACGTGCTGTGCGGGCTGCGCGCGCCGACCTCCGGCACCGTGACGCTCGCAGCGCGCGCGATGCCGGCGGATCCGCGGGCGTGGATCGACGCGTGCGTCGCGCGCATTCCCGAGGATCGGCAGGCGGTCGGCGTCATCGGCGACTTCACCGTGTGGGAGAACGCGATCGCCGAGCACTACCGGCGTCCGTTCGCGAGCGCGGGCATCCTGCGCCGCAGCGCGGCGCGGCGCTATGCGCGCACGCTCGTCGATCGCTTCGACATTCGCGGCGGCGGCCTCGACACGCCGGCGCGCGCGCTGTCGGGCGGCAACCTGCAGAAGCTGATTCTCGGCCGCGCGCTGAGCGGCGGCTCCGCGCGACCCGACGACTTCGCCCCCGTGCTGATCGTCGCGAGCCAGCCGACCTGGGGCCTCGACGTCGGCGCGGTCGCCTACGTGCATCAGCGCCTGCTCGACGCCGCGGCACGCGGTGCGGCGGTGCTGCTCGTGTCCGACGACCTCGACGAGATCCTCGCCCTCGCCGATCGGATCGCGGTCATGCACGCCGGGCGCCTCACGTCCGCGCGTCCCGCCGCCGAGTGGACACGCGGCGAGATCGGGCTGGCGATGGCGGGCTCGGCTGCCACCGCGCAGGCCGCCGATGCGGCTTGAGGCGCGAGCGTCGCTGTCGCGCGTCGCGCTCGTCGTCGCGCCGTTCGCGGCGCTCGCGTTCACGCTCGCCGCAACGATGGCGCTCGTCGCCTGGGCCGGCGCGCCGATTCGCGAAACCTACGCGCTGATGTTCGCGGGCGGCTTCGGCTCGCGCTTCGCCTGGAGCGAAACGCTCACGCGCGCAACCCCGCTGATATTGACGGGCCTCGCCGCCGCGGTCGCGTTTCGCGCGCGCCTGTGGAACATCGGCGCCGAGGGCCAGCTTTACGCGGGCGCGCTGGCCGCCGTGGCGGTGGGCGGCCTGCACGGCGGCGCCGGCTTCGACGTGCCCGTCGCCGTGCTCTTCCCCGCGATGCTCGGCGCCGCGATCCTCGCTGGGGCGCTGCTGCTGCTCGTGCCGACGCTGCTGCGCACGCGCTTCGGCGTCGACGAGGTCGTGACGACGCTGCTGCTGAACTTCATCGTGCTGCTGTTCGTGTCGATGCTGCTCGACGGACCGATGAAGGACCCGGCCGCCCTCGGCTGGCCGCAGAGCGTCGCGCTGCGCGACGATCTGCAGCTCGACAAGCTCGTGGCCCGCACGCGCGTGCACACCGGGCTGCTGTACGCGGTCGCGCTGGCTGCGCTGCTCGCGTTCGTCATGCGCTTCACGACGCTCGGCTTCGAGGCGCGCGCCGTCGGCGCGAACGCGCGCGCCGCCGCGTTCGTCGGCGTGCCGGTCGCGCGCACGATCGCGATCGTCGCCGCGATTTCGGGGGGACTCGCCGGGCTCGCCGGGGCGATCGAGGTCGCGGGCCGCACCGGTTACGTCACGCTCGACATGTCGCCCGGATACGGCTACGGCGGCATCGTCGTCGCGATGCTGGCCGGGCTGAATCCGCTCGGCGTGGTCGCCGCCGCGATCTTCATCGCCGGCGTGCTCGTCGGCGCCGACAGCATGAGCCGCGGCGTCGCGGTGCCGACGTACATCGCCGACGTCATCGTCGCGGTGGCGCTGCTCTCGATGCTGGTCGCGACGCTGTTCGCCCGCTATCGGTTGCGCCTGAGATAGACCGCACATGAGACATCCTGTGTCAACCCCGTGCCGCGTTGAGAGCCAGCGCGGCGCCGTGTAGAGGTTGCCCAGTGAGCGCCGGGGACGTCGTCGCCCTCTTCGCCAACGCCGACTTCTGGTCGGCGGTGCTGCGCATCGCCACGCCGCTGATCCTCGGCACGCTCGGCGTGCTGCTGTGCGAGCGCGCGGGCGTGCTGAACCTCGGGATCGAGGGCATCATGGTGGCCGGCGCGTTCACGGGCTGGCTCGCCGTCTACTACGGCGGCAACCTGTGGGCGGGGGTCGCGGTGGCCGCGGCAACGGGCGCGGCCTTCGGCCTGCTGCACGCGCTGCTCACGGTCGCGCTCGCGCTGTCGCAGCATGTGTCCGGCCTCGGCATCACGCTCGCCGCGACGAGCCTGTCGTATTACGCGTATCGCGTCGGATTCCCCAACGTGTCGAGCCCACCGACGATCGAGCCGTTCGCGGAGGTGGCCGCGCTGCGCATTCCGGTGCTCTCGGCGCAGACGCCGCTCACGCTGGCCACGCTCGTCGCCGTGCCGGTGCTCGCCTGGGTGCTGTATCGCACGCCGCTCGGGCTCGCCGTGCGGATGGTGGGCGAGAACCCGGCGGCCGTCGAGGGCCAGGGCATCGACGTCGTGCGCCTGCGCACCGGCGCCATCGTCGCGGGCTCGGCGCTGATGGGCGTCGCCGGCGCGTTCCTGACGCTGTCCGCCTTCAACGCGTTCTATTTCAACATGGTGAACGGACGCGGGTGGATCTGCATCGCGCTGGTCGTCTTCGCGGGGTGGCGTCCCGGGAAGGCGCTCGCGGGCGCGCTGCTGTTCGCGTTCTTCGATGCGCTGCAGTTGCGCCTCCAGCAGCAGGCCGGCGGCGTTCCCTATCAGCTTTACCTGATGCTGCCGTACCTGCTGTCGATCGTCGCGCTGATCGCCGTCGCGCGGCGCGCCGCCTATCCGCAGGCGCTGATGAAGCCCTGGCGCAAGGGCGAGCGCTGAAGCGGCTGGCATGTCCTTTGCGGCGGATCGAAGGCGTATATTGGAACGTTTTCGGAGCACCCGGAGCGACCTCGATGGGCATCGACCTCCCGGCACCGGCCAAGCACATCCGGCTCACCTCGCATCATCCGATCGGGGGCGCCACCGGTGCGCCGCCGATTCGCTGGGGCGCCGCCGATGCGCTCGCGCGCGGCCCGATCGTCGGCACGACGACGCACCGCGGCAAGCGCAACGTGATCGGCACGCACAGCGGCAGCTACGGTGTCTACCGCGCGCTGGCGGTCGCGGCGAAATCGCTGACCCGCGGTCATCGTCCCGATCTCACGAACACCGCGCCGACGGATCCGATCGGGCCGCATCCGCAATGGTCGGAGCCCGATCGCATCGTCGCGATGGATCCGTGGGGCGCCGTCGTCGCTGACGTCTACAAGGCGTTTCTCGCCGACGGCTACGACATCCGCCCGACGATCGCCGTCACCAAGGCGCATATCGACCTGCCGGAGATTCGCGACGCCATCGCCGCCCATCGGCTCGCTGCCGACGGGAAGCTGCTGCTGCAGAACGGCTCCGCGGTCGTCACGAAAGCGGCGATCGAGCCGGTCTGGTGGCTGCCGGGCGTCGCACGCCGATTCCGCGTCACCGAGGCCGACCTGCGGCGCGCGCTGTTCGAGGAGACGGGCGGCATGTATCCGGAGCTCGTCACCCGCAGCGACCTCGAGGTGCTGCTGCCACCGGTCGGCGGGCAGACCGTCTACATCTTCGGCGATCCGCGCGATCTCGCCAATCCCGAGGTCACGCTGACGGCGCGCGTGCACGACGAGTGCAATGGCTCCGACGTCTTCGGCTCCGACATCTGCACGTGCCGGCCGTACCTGACGCACGCGATCGAGGAATGCGTTCGAGGCGCGCAGGCAGGCGGCGTCGGGCTCGTCGTCTACTGCCGCAAGGAAGGCCGCGCGCTCGGCGAGGTGACGAAGTTCCTCGTCTACAACGCGCGCAAGCGCCAGCAGGGCGGCGACAGCGCGAACAACTACTTCCTGCGCACCGAGTGCGTCGCCGGCGTGCAGGACATGCGCTTCCAGGAGCTGATGCCCGACGTGCTGCACTGGCTGGGCGTGCGCCGGATCCACCGCCTCGTGTCGATGAGCAACATGAAGTACGACGCGATCGTCGGCTCCGGCATCGAAGTCGGCACGCGCGTGAAGATCCCCGACGGGCTCATTCCCGCCGACGCGCGCGTGGAAATGGACGCGAAGAAGGCGGCCGGCTATTTCACCGACGGCGAAGTGCCCGACGCGCAGCACCTGTGCAACACGAAGGGGCGCTCGCTCTGATGCTCGCGGATCCGCAGGCCGCCTCGACGGAGCTCGACTCGACACGCGCGGTCCGCGAGCGCTGCGCGAACATCACCGGCGCGGTCGAGGCGGGGCACTCGAGGCATTTCCGGATCGACCGCGACCGCCTGCAGCCCGCCGCGCGTGCGGTCGCCGACGTCACGCGCCGGCGCTATCGCGATCTCGCGATCCCCTACCACAGCCGCTGGCGCCATTTCGACGCGGGCGGCGTGCGTCGCACCGACGAGCTCGGCCGGCGGCTGCGCGACATGAGTGTCGCCGAACGCCTGCGCGCGCAGGTGGATCTGACGATCGTCAGCGTGCTGCTCGACGCCGGAGCCGGTGCGAGCTGGCGCTACCGCGAGCCGGGAACGATCGACGACTACGTGCGCTCGGAGGGGCTCGCCGTCGCGAGCCTCCTCGCATTCATGGGCGGCGCGTGGTCGGCGTCGGAAGGCGAGCCGCTGCGAGTCGATGCGGCGGCGCTGACCGGCACCGACGCGACGACGCTCGGCTACTGGTTCCAGGTGAGCGAGCGCAATCCGCTGGCGGGGCTCGAGGGGCGCGCGGCGCTGCTGCGGCGCCTCGGCGAAGCGCTCGAGACGCGTCCCGATCGCTTCGGGCTGACGGCGCGCCCGTCGGCGCTGTTCGACCGGATGCTCGGCTCCCGCACCATTTCCGCGGCCGCGATCCTGCGTGCGATTCTCGACGGCTTCGGCGGCATCTGGCATGCCCCGCCGCGGAGCGGCGGCGCTGGCGCGGTCCGGGGCGACGTGTGGTCCCATCGCCACGCCGGCGGCGCGGGCGAGACCGCCGGATGGGTGCCGTTCCACAAGTTGTCGCAGTGGCTCGCGTATTCGCTGTTCGAGCCCTTCGAGCGGGCCGGGCTGGAGGTCACCGATCGGGACGCGCTGACCGGCCTGCCGGAATATCGCAACGGCGGCCTGCTGATCGACAGCGGCGTGCTGAGGCTCACCGACGACTCCGCCCGGGGGACGCTGTGGGATCCCGGGGACGAGGTCATCGTCGAGTGGCGGGCGCTCACCGTCACGCTGCTCGACGATCTCGCGCCATGCGTCCGGGCGGAGCTCGACCGGCCGGATCTGCCGCTCGCCTGCATCCTCGAGGGGGGAACGTGGGCGACCGGTCGCGAATACGCGGCGCGGCTGCGCAACGGCGAGCCGCCGCTGCGGGTGCGCTCGGACGGAACCGTGTTCTAGGGGGAGGGAACCGATGTCCGCGCAGGTCAACGTGCTGGATCATCCGCTGATCCAGCACAAGCTCACGTTGATGCGCCGCCGGGAGACGAGCACGACGAACTTCCGCCGGCTCGCCGCCGAAATCGGCACGCTGATGGCGTACGAAGTCACGCGCGACATGCCGATGCACGAGGTCGAGATCGAGACGCCGCTCGAGACGATGCGCTCGAAGCTGATCGACGGCAAGAAGCTCGTCTTCGTGCCGATCCTGCGCGCGGGGACCGGCCTGCTCGACGGCTTCCTCAACGTCGTTCCCGGCGCGCGGGTCGGCCACGTCGGCCTCTACCGCGACCCGAAGACGCTCGTCGCCGTCGAGTACTACTTCAAGATGCCGGGCGGCATGCACGAGCGCGATGCGATCGTGCTCGACCCGATGCTGGCGACCGGCAACTCGGCGGTCGCCGCCGTCGAGCGGCTCAAGGAGACGCAGCCGCGCTCGATCCGGATGGTGTGCCTCGTCTCCTGCCCCGAGGGCATCCGCACGTTCCAGGAGGCGCATCCCGAGGTGCCGCTTTATACGGCGGCGGTCGATCGGCAACTGAACGATCACGGCTACATCGTCCCGGGACTGGGCGACGCTGGCGACCGCATTTTCGGCACCAAGTGATCCGCGCATCATGGCCGACCTGCTGATCCGCGACGTCGCGCTGCCGGACGGACGCACCGGGCAGGACGTGCTGATCGAGGCCGGCCGCATCGTCGACGTCGGGCCGCGCATCGGCGCCGCCGCCGCGCAGACGATCGACGGCGCCGGCTGCCTGCTGTCGCCGCCGTTCGTCGACGCCCACTTCCACATGGACTCGACGCTCACGTACGGGATGCCGCGCGTCAACCGCAGCGGCACGCTGCTCGAGGGCATCGCGCTGTGGGGCGAGCTGAAGCCCACGCTCACGCAGGACGCGATCGTCGAGCGCGCGCTCGCCTATTGCGACTGGGCGCTCGCCAAGGGAACGACGGCGATCCGCTCGCACGTCGACGTCTGCGACGCACGCCTTGCCGCCGTCGAGGCGCTGCTGCACGTGCGCGAGCGCGTCAGGCCGTATCTCGACCTGCAGCTCGTCGCGTTCCCGCAGGACGGCCTGCTGCGCAGCCCGGGTGCGCTGGCGAACCTGAAGCGCGCGCTCGCCCTCGGCGTCGACGTCGTCGGCGGCATCCCGCACTTCGAGCGCACGATGGCCGACGGCGCCGAGAGCGTGCGCATCCTGTGCGAGCTCGCCGCCGACGAAGGCCGGCTCGTCGACATGCACTGCGACGAGACCGACGATCCGTCGTCGCGGCACATCGAGACGCTCGCGTACTGGACGCAGCGCCTCGCGCTGCAGGGGCGGGTCACCGGCTCGCACCTGACGTCGATGCATTCGATGGACAACTACTACGTGTCCAAGCTGATCCCGCTGATCCGCGAGGCGCAGGTCGCCGCGGTCGCGAATCCGCTGATCAACATCACGATCCAGGGGCGCCACGATGCTTACCCGAAGCGCCGCGGCATGACGCGGGTGCCCGAGCTGATGGCGGCCGGGGTCGCCGTCGCGTTCGGCCACGATTGCGTGATGGACCCGTGGTATCCGCTCGGCAGCGCCGACATGCTCGAGGTGGCCGCGATGGGCCTGCACGTCGCGCAGATGACCGGCGAGGACGCGATGCGCGCCGCGTTCGACGCCGTGACGGTCAGCCCGGCCCGCATCCTCCACCTCGACGGCTACGGCATCGCGCCGGGGTGCCGCGCCGATTGCGTGCTGCTGCAGGCGCGCGACCCGATCGAGGCGATACGCCTGCGCGCGCCGCGCCTCAAGGTGGTTCGCGCCGGTCGGGTCGTGGCCGAGTCGCCGGCGGCGACCGCCACGCTGCACGTCGACGGGCGACCCGCCCGGGTCGACTGGATGCCTGCCCGCTCGCCGCGGAACTTGCCGCCGCGCCGGCCATCGTAAGGATTCCCCGCGCCTCGCCGACCAAGGCGCACCGGGGTCTACGAGGAGGTTGTCATGCGCTGGACGAAGCTGCTGCTGTGGACGTTCGTTGCATCGGGAGCGGCGAATGCCGCGATTCCCGACTACGCCGCCGCGCCGCCGAAGGCCGCGGCACCCGGAGAGGCGACCGCCGTGTTCGCCGGCGGCTGCTTCTGGGGCGTGGACGCCGTGTTCAAGCACGTCAAGGGCGTCACCCATGTCGTTTCCGGTTATTCGGGCGGCGGCGCGGCGACCGCCAAGTACATGCTCGTCGGCAGCGGCACGACGGGCCACGCCGAGTCGGTCGAGGTGACGTACGATCCGTCGAAGATCGGCTACGCGGACCTGCTCAAGGTCTTCTTCGCGGTCGCGCACGACCCGACGCAGCTCAATCGCCAGGGCCCCGACTACGGGCCGCAATACCGCTCGGTGATCTTCTACGCCGATGCGCAGCAGAAGGAGCTTGCGCAGCGCTACATCGCGCAGCTCGACGCGGCGAAGAGCTTCGCCAAGCCGATCGTCACCGAGGTCGTGCCGCTCGACAAGTTCTATCCGGCCGAGGAGTACCACCAGAACTATCTCGCGCTGCATCCGACGCAGCCGTACATCGTCTACAACGACCTGCCGAAGCTGCAGGCGCTGAAGCACGAGTTCCCGGGCTGGTACAAGCCGTAGCGGGGTCCTGCGGACGCGGATGAAGATCGCCACCTGGAACGTCAACGGCATCCGCGCGCGCGAGGCGCAGTTCTGCGAATGGGTCGAGCGCGACCGGCCCGACGTGATCTGCCTGCAGGAGCTCAAGGCCGAGCGCGACCAGATTCCGCAGCGCTGCCACCACGACGACTATCACGTGTACTGGCACGGCCTGCGCGCGTACTCGGGCGTGTCGCTGCACGTGCGCAGGACGCTGCACGAAGGCCCGCCGCTGTTCACGCATCCGGACTTCGACATGGAGGCGCGCATCGTCCAGGTCGCGCTCGGCGACCTCGTCGTCGCATCCGTCTACGTGCCGAACGGGGGCAAGGACTACGCGGCGAAGATCGCGTTCCTCACGAGGCTCGCCGCCTGGGCCGAGCAAATGCATGCCGACGGTCGCGAAGTCGTGCTCTGCGGCGATCTCAACATCGCGCACGCGGACATCGACGTGCATCCGCGCGAGCGCAAGGCCGGTGTCATCGGGCAACGCCCCGAGGAGCGCGCACTCTTCGATCGGCTCCTCGGCGCGCACTTCGTCGACGTCGCCCGCGCGCTCGCGCCGGACGACGACAGGCTGTTCACGTGGTGGCCGCCGTGGCGCAACATGCGCGCGCGCAACATCGGCTGGCGCATCGACTACATCCTCGCCTCGACCTCGGTCGCCGCGCGCGCCGAACGCTGCACGGTGCAGGCCGACGTCGGCACCAGCGACCACGCGCCAGTGACGATGACGACGCGCTAGTCCAGGCGTCTTCGCCGCGTCGCCCGCAGGCGCGGGCCGTGAGAGCCCGCCGCGCACATCTACCCGGCCGCGCGAGGCGGCTGCGACCGGCGGGGCACGTTGCGGGCGCTCATTTGCGCTACACTCGCCGCCGAACCGGGAGTTTCCCCGGATCCACGACACGGTCGGATCAGGAGGAAAGATGCGGGTGTCAGCGTTTCTGCGCGGCGTTCTGCCCGCGCTGCTGTTCGCGGTGCCGCTCGGTGCGGCCGCACAGGGCGAACTCGTCGTCTACTGCACGGTGCAGGAGGAATGGTGCCGACCGATGGTCGCGGCATTCGAGAAGACCACCGGTATCAAGGTCCTGATGACGCGCAAGAGCGCGGGCGAGTTCTACGCGCAGATCAAGGCCGAGGCCGCCAACCCGCGCGGCGACATCTGGTGGGGCGGCACCGGCGACCCGCATCTGCAGGCCGCCGAGGAAGGGCTTACCGAGGCGTATAAATCGCCGCGGATGGGCGAGTTGCACGACTGGGCCGTGCGGCAGTGGGAGGAATCGAAGGGGCGGACCGTCGGGATCTACGCCGGCGCGCTCGGCTACAGCTACAACACCGACCAGTTGAAGAAGAAGGGGATTGCCGAGCCGAAGTGCTGGTCGGACCTCACCAAGCCCGAGTTCAAGGACGAGGTGCAGGTCGCCAACCCGAATTCTTCGGGCACGTCCTACACGATGCTCGCGACGCTCGTGCAGATCTGGGGCGAGGACAAGGCGTTCGACTACCTGAAGGCGCTGCACAAGAACATCAGCCAGTACACGAAGTCCGGGGCAGCGCCAGCGCGGGCTGCAGCCACCGGAGAGAGCCTCGTCGGCATCACGTTCCAGCACGACGCCGTCGTGCAGGCGGTGAACGGCGCGCACGTCAAGATCGTGTCGCCGTGCGAGGGCACCGGCTACGAGATCGGCAGCATGAGCATCATCAAGGGCGCGAAGAACCTGGAGAACGCGAAGAAGTGGTACGACTGGTCGCTGTCGGCCGAGGCGCAGTCGATCGGCCCGCAGGCGAAGGTCTCCTACCAGGTGCCGTCGAACAAGAGCGTGACGCCGCCGCCGCAGGCGCCGAAGTTCTCCGAGATCAAGCTGATCAACTACGACTTCGCGAAGTACGGCTCGTCGGCGGAGCGCACGCGCCTGCTCACCAAGTGGGACAAGGAGGTATACGCGCTGCCGAAGTAGCCCGCCGGCGCGCCTCCCGGGTCGACGGTCCGCGCTTTGGCCACACCTGCTCCCGCGGCGGCGCTGCCGGTGCCCGGGCCCCGGTGGGGCCGCCGCGATCTCGCGACACCGCTGACCGCGGCGGCCGCTCTTGCCGCGCTTGCGCTGCTGCCATGGGCGGCCGACGGCGGCCCGACCGCGCTGGGTCTCGTCGCCGCCGGGACCTACGCGAAATGGCCGCATTTCGCGGCGACGTTGTCGCTCGCTCCGCTGTTGGTCGCGGCAGCGGCGGCCGCCGCGCTCGCGTGGCGCGGCTTCGCCGGTGCGACGGCGCTTGCGGCCGGCTTCGGTCTCGCATGGGCGTTCGGTCAGGGCCTCGCGGCGGGCACGAGCGGGCCCGCGTTCGGCATCGGCGCGGCGATCGCGCTTT
>DASURV010000078.1:0-4454 GCA_036375455.1 Casimicrobiaceae bacterium
GCCGCACGCAGGAGCTGTTCGCGCGCCAGCAGGCCGACATCGTCGCCAAGCACGAGCTCGAAGCGGCACGGCGCGCCAAGAAGGAGGCCGACGAGGCGGCCGCGAAGGCCGCGCTCGAGGCCAAGGCACGCGAGGCCGTCGCGAAGCCGGTCCCGGTCAAGGAAGGCACGCTGCATCGCCCGGCCGCGAAGCCCGGCGAGAAGCGCGAGAAGCCGGCGAAGAAGGCGCCCGGCCAGGTGTTCCAGGAGGAGGCGGCACGGCGGCGGGCGCTGCGCCTACGCGGCGATACCGGCGGCGGCGCGGCGGCCAGCGGCTGGCGCGGTCCGAAGGGCGGGCGCCACGGTCGCGATGAGGAAGCGGGCGAGGCGGTGGCCACGACGCCGATCCAGACCGGCCCGGTGGTGCGCGAGATCTTCGTTCCCGAGACGATCACCGTCGCCGACCTCGCGCACAAGATGTCGGTCAAGGCCGCCGAGGTCATCAAGGCGCTGATGAAGCTCGGCTCGATGGTGACGATCAACCAGGTGATCGACCAGGAAACGGCGATGATCGTCGTCGAGGAAATGGGTCACAAGGCGAAGGCGGCCAAGCTCGACGAGCCCGATGCGCTGCTCGCCGAGGCGGAGGCCGCCCACACGGCGGATGCGCTGCCGCGTCCGCCCGTGGTCACCGTCATGGGCCACGTCGATCACGGCAAGACGTCGCTGCTCGACACGATCCGCCGCGCGCGGGTCGCGAGCGGCGAGGCCGGCGGCATCACGCAGCACATCGGCGCCTACCACGTGGAGACGCCTAAGGGTACGATCACGTTCCTCGACACGCCGGGACACGAAGCGTTCACGGCGATGCGCGCGCGCGGCGCCAAGGTCACCGACATCGTCGTGCTGGTGGTGGCGGCCGACGACGGCGTGATGCCGCAGACGAAGGAGGCGATCGCGCACGCGAAGGCCGGCAACGTGCCGCTGGTCGTGGCGATGAACAAGATCGACAAGCCCGACGCCAATCCCGATCGCGTCAAGCAGGAGCTGGTGGCGGAGAGCGTGCTGCCCGAGGAGTACGGCGGCGACGTGCAGTTCGTGCCCGTGTCGGCGAAGACCGGGCAGGGGATCGATGCGCTGCTCGACGCCATCCTGCTGCAGGCCGAAGTGCTCGAGCTGAAGGCGCCGAAGGATGCGCCGGCCAAGGGCATCGTCATCGAATCGCGTCTGGACAAGGGGCGCGGGCCGGTCGCGACGGTGCTCGTGCATTCGGGCACGCTCAGGCGCGGCGACGTCGTCCTCGCGGGGGCGGTGTTCGGCCGCGTGCGCGCGATGACCGACGAGAACGCGAAGCCGGTGAACGAGGCCGGTCCCGCGATTCCGGTCGAGATCCAGGGCCTGTCCGACGTTCCGCTCGCCGGCGAGGAAGTGATCGCGCTCGGCGACGAGCGCAAGGCGCGCGAGATCGCGCTGTTCCGCCAGGGCAAGTTCCGCGACGTGAAGCTCGCGAAGCAGCAGGCGGCCAAGCTCGAGAACATGTTCGAGCAGATGGGCGAGAGCGGCGTCAAGACGCTGACGCTGATCGTCAAGGCGGACGTGCAGGGCAGCTACGAGGCGCTGCAGCAGGCGTTGACCAAGCTGTCGACCGACGAGGTGAAGGTGAACATCGTCCACGCGGCCGTGGGCGGCATCACCGAGTCGGACATCAATCTCGCGCTCGCGTCGAAGGCGGTCGTGCTCGGGTTCAACGTCCGGGCGGACGCGCAGGCGCGCAAGCTCGCGGAGACGAGCGGCGTGCAGATCCGCTATTACGACATCATCTACGAGGCGGTCGACGACGTGAAGTCCGCGCTGTCGGGCATGCTCGCGCCGGAGCAGAGGGAGAACCGGCTCGGCCTGGTCGACGTGCGCGAGGTCTACAAGATCTCGAAGGTCGGCACCGTCGCGGGCTGCTACGTCCTCGAAGGCGTCGTGCGCCGCGGCGCGAAGATCCGCGTGCTGCGCGACAACGTCGTGGTCCACGACGGCGAGCTCGATTCGCTGAAGCGGTTCAAGGACGACGTGCGCGAGGTGAAGGCGGGCTTCGAGTGCGGGCTGTCGATCCGCAACTACAACGACGTCCAGCAGAAGGACCAGCTCGAGGCGTACGAGATCGTGGAGGTGTCGCGCACCCTATAGGGACGAGGGACGATCCTCCATCCTCCATCCTCGATCCTGACGAAGCGATGAAACGCCATACGCAACGTGCGCAGCGCGTCGGGGACCAGATCCAGCGCGAGCTGGCCGACCTGCTCGCGAACGAGGTCAAGGACCCGCGCGTCGGTCCGGTGACCGTCACCGGCGTCGACGTGTCGGCGGATCTTTCGCACGCGACCGTGCGCTTCACCCATCTCGCCGGCAGGGAGAAGGCGCAGGCGGCGGTCGACGCGCTCGCGCGCACGGCGGGATTCCTGCGCAGCGAGCTCTCGCGCCGGCTCGGCCTGTATTCGGTGCCGCAGTTGCACTTCGCCTACGACGATTCGATCGAATCGGGGCTGCGCATGTCGCGGCTGATCGACGAGGCGATCGCGGCCGACAAGAAGCACCCCGGCTGATGTCCGCGCAGCGGCGGCCGCCACGCCGGCGCGTCGACGGCGTGCTGCTGCTCGACAAGCCCGCAGGCATCACGTCGAACGGCGCGCTGCTGCGCGTCAAGCGGTCCTACAACGCCGAGAAGGCGGGCCACACGGGGACGCTCGATCCGCTCGCGTCGGGCCTGTTGCCGATTTGTTTCGGAGAAGCGACCAAGTTCGCCGGATTCCTGCTGGATGCGCCGAAGCGCTACGCCGCGACGGTACGCTTCGGCATCGCGACGACCACGCAGGACGCCGAAGGCGAAGTCGTTGCGTCGCGACCGGTCGCGATCGATCGCGCGAAACTGCTCGCGACGCTGCAGCGCTTCGTCGGTCCCGGCGTGCAGACACCGCCGATGCATTCGGCGCTCAAGCACGAAGGCAGGCCGTACTACGAGTATGCGCGCAAAGGCATCGACGTGCCCCGCGCGGCGCGCGAGGTGACGATCCACGCGCTGAGCCTGCTCGACTGGAAGGCGCCCGACGCCGTGCTCGACGTCGAGTGCAGCAAGGGGACCTACGTACGCACGCTTGCGGCGGATCTCGGGGAGGCGCTGGGCTGCGGCGCACACCTGCGCGCGCTCCGGAGGACTCGCACCGGAGCGTTCGACCTCGACGATGCGGTGACGCTTGCCGCGGTCGAGTCCATGGACGACGCTGCGCGGGTGGCGGCTCTCCTTCCGATCGACGCGCCGCTCGCCGCGATGCCTCGCCTGGACCTCGAGGCGAGCGCGGCCATCGCGTTGGCGCAGGGGCGAAATCCGGCAATTGCCGTCGACGAGGGGCGCTATCGCATCTACGGGCCGAACGGCTGCTTTGTCGGCGCTGCGCAGGTGTCGTTGGGCCGATTGAGTGCGATTCGCCTCGTTCGAGCGCCGGATGCGGGGCGCGCATGCGAAGCGGCGGTGCAGCCGGTGACACCGGCGCCCGAGACCGCCATCCGCAACAGGTGATCCGCCCCGCAGGAACCCACATGCGCCTCTTCGGGATCACGATCCTTCGCAACGAGGCGGACATCGTCGAGGCCTGGGTTCGCCACAACCTGACGGTGCTCGACGGCATGGCGGTCGTGGATCACGGATCCATGGACGGCACGAGCGACATCCTCGACGCGCTGCAGCGCGAGGGCCTTCCCTTGCGTGTCATGCGCGACGCGAGCCCCGGATTCTTCCAGGCGGAGCGGATGACGGCGCTTGCGCGCCAGACATTGGTGCGCGAACGCGCGGACTTCACGTTCGTCATCGACGCGGACGAGTTCATCAAGGCGGAGTCGCGCGCAAGCCTCGAGCGCGCCCTCGCGGAGATTCCGCCCGACGCGCACGCTACCGAAGCTTTGCTGCGGCAATAGCCGCCGCGACATTGAGCGACCCGGACGATTTCGAATCGAGCGCGCTGGTCCGCGAGGTGCGCCAATTGCTCAAGCAAGGGGCGCTTCGGGAGGCCGAGTCGCGCGTGGCCGAGCGCCTGGCCCGTTTCCCCGAGAGCGCGGATGCCTGGTACATGCGCGGCGTCATCGCGAATCGGCGGGAGGACTACGCTGCCGCCGTCGCCGCGCTGCGAAAGGCGATCGCCATCAGCCCCGATGCCGCCCTCGCGTGGCTCGCGCTCGGCACCGCGTTCGCCCGCTCCGACGCGTTGCCCGACGCCGCGGAGGCTTACCGCGCGGCGATCGAGCGTGCGCCCGCTTGGGCGGATGGTCATTTCAATCTCGGCGTCGTGCTCAAGCGCCAGGGCGACCGGCTGGGCGCGATGCGCGCGTTGCATGCGGCGTGGGTGCGCGACCCCATGTTCTTCGACGCGGCCAGGCAATGCGTGGCGACGCTCGCCGAGTGCGTGCGTCTCGGCGAAGTGCACGATACGGCCG
>DASURV010000079.1:0-7108 GCA_036375455.1 Casimicrobiaceae bacterium
GGACGCTCCGATGCCCGCGCGCCGCGCATCGCGTTCACGGCCAGTCGAGACGATCACCGGCCGGTACGGGGAACGGGAATTCGCGGATACGGAGGCCGCGACCGATTTCCTGCTGCGGCGGGGCTACATCGACCGCGCGCGGCTGACCGCGACGGGCGGCAGTTACGGCGGCTTCATGGTCGCCTACATGAACGGCCACAGCGACCGCTATCGCGCGTTCGTCTGCCACGCCGGCTGCTACGACTGGGTCAGCATGATGGCGACCGACGGCTATCGCTTCTTCGCGAAGGAGCTCGGCGCGTTCCACTGGGACGACGAAGCGCGGGTGTCGCGCCAGTCGCCGCACCATTACGTGAGGAACGCGAAGACGCCGACGCTCGTCGTCCACGGCGAGCTCGACTATCGCGTGCCGGCGACGCAGGCGTTGCAGTACTTCAACTCGCTGAAGGCCAGGGGGGTTGCGGCACGGCTCGTCTATTTCCCCGACGAGAACCACTGGATCCTGAAGCCGCAGAATTCGCGCCTGTGGTATCGCGAGTTCTTCGAGTGGCTCGGGCGCTTCGCGCCGCCGGCGAAGCGCCGCGGGAAGCGCCGGCGCTCGCGCGTTACTTCCTGACCCGCTCGCGCTTCTCGGCCCTTTCCTGGCACGCGACGCAACGGTTGGCCGCCGGATACGCGGCGAGCCGCGCGAACGGAATCGCGCTGCCGCAGTCGACGCATTCGCCGTAGCTGCCGTCGGCGACTCGCGCGAGCGCCTGCTCGACGTTCGCGAGCTCGGCCAGGTCGCGCGACACGAGCGTGATGTCGTGGGCGGCCATCGCGTCGGCCGCCGCCCAGTCGTCGGTGTCCTCCATCCGGTTGCGCAGCCCGACGAGCCGCGGGTCGTCCTGCGTCTTCAGCTTGGCGGCGACGTCCGCACGCAATTCCTGCTGGCGCGCGCGCAGCGCCGCCTCCAGTTGCGCACGCTGGACCGACGACAGGCTCTCGGAGGGAGGGGATGCGCTCATCGTCGATCCATTATCGGCCAGATGCGCCCGGCGTGCAGCATCGCCCGCCCGGAGGCTGCGCGGAGCCGCCGATGACCGGCGTGACATTCCGGCTTTCCCGGGGGCTTGAATCCGCGCTCGCCATCCCGAGATTGCGTAGTGCGGCGGGCGTGAGGGCGGCGTGAAACGCGCGGCCGGCCGATCCGCCAACACCTCATCGACACAAGGAACCGAAGCATGGCCAGTCTGCAGATCTACGATCCATTCGCCGACACGGCGGTGGAAACGCTGTTCCGTAACTTCTTCCGTCCCGAGCGCTCCGACCGCGCGACCCCGCAGGGCATCCGTCTCGACGTGGCCGAGACCGACAACGGATACGTCGTGCACGCCGAGCTTCCGGGCGTCGCCAAGGACGAGATCCACGTCGCGATCGAAGGCAACCAGGTGACGATCGCGGCGGAAGTGAAACGCGTCGTCGCGCCCGCGGACGGCACGCGCGTGCTGCGCACCGAGCGCTACTACGGCAACGTCTATCGCAGCTTCACGCTGCCGGTCGAGCTCGATGAATCGGCGAGCGCCGCGAAGTACGAGAACGGCGTGCTCGAGCTGACCCTCGTCAAGAGGCCGGCGAACGCCGGCCGCAAGCTCACGATCCAGTAATCGCGCACCGGTTGCATCGTCTCGGTCCGAAGCCGCACCGGCCGGCGCCGGTGCGGCGGGGATTGCACGCCGCCGCGCCTGCCCTGCCGGGCCGCGTCGCCGCCGGTCAGCGGGTGCGATGCGCCGTGTATTCCTCCTCGATGTTGTCGCGGTAGTAGCTCCACGGCGACGACGCCGTGCTGAAGCGGCGCCAGACCTCGCCCGGGACGCCGCTGTACTCGAGCGTGCCCGACGTCAATTCGACGACGAGCTTGCGCGACCGCTCGTCGTAGCCGGCAGCGCGCAGGCTGCCGCCGCTCATCCGCTTCATCTCCATCGCTCGCCTCGCCCGATCGGTAGCCGCGCGCCGCCGCCCGCGCGTACGGCGAATGCTACGATCCCGCGCTCGTCCCTTTCAAGACCGGGTCGCATGGCGGTTGCACGCACGCTCGCCGGGCCGATGCTGTGCGCGCTCGCGGCGTTTGCGCCGCTTGCGCTCGGCGCCGATGCCGCCAAGACGCTGCGTGTCGCGTTCTCGATCGCCGAAACGAGCTTCGATCCCGCCTTCGCATCGGATGCCGCCTCCGACGGCATCATCGCGAACGTCTTCGACACGATGCTCGACTACGATTACCTCGCCCGGCCGGTGCGCCTCGTGCCGCGGGCGCTCGAGGCGATGCCGGGCGTCGAGGACGGCGGCCGGACCTATCTTTGCAAGGTTCGCAGGGGGATCCATTTCACGCCGGATCCCGCGTTCAGGGGCCGCCGCCGCGAGCTGACGGCGGCCGATTTCGCGTACGGGTTCAAGCGCATCCTCGACCCGGCCGTGAAGTCGCCGTGGCTGTGGCTGCTCGAGGGCAAGCTCGAGGGAGGCGACGAGGCGCGTGCGAATGCCGAGCGGACGGGGCGCTTCGACTACGACGCGCCGTTCCCGGGCCTCGAGGTCGTCGACCGTTACACGCTGCGCATCCGGCTCACGCGGCCCGACCTGCGCTTCCCGTACGCGTTGGCGGTGCCGAACCTGGCGGCCCAGGCGCGCGAGGTCGTCGAGGCGTACGGACTCGACGTCGGCGCGCACCCGGTGGGCACCGGTCCCTACATGCTCGGCGAATACCGCCGCAGCGCACGCATCGTGCTCGTCGCCAATCCGGGGTTCCGGGAAACGTATTACGAGCCGGCCGGCCCGATCCCCGCGTCGTCGCAGGCCGCGGCCGCGGCGTTGAAGGGCAAGCGCCTGCCGCAGGCGGCGCGCGTGGACATCAGGATCATCGAGGAGGGGCAGGCGCGCTGGCTCGCGTTCCTCAACCGCGAGATCGATTTCCTCGACATCCTGCCGCTCGATTTCGTCGAGCAGGCGCTCGATGGCGAGAAGCTCAAGCCGGAGCTCGCAGCGCGCGGCATCGTCCACGACGTGCTGATCCGCCCGAACACCTGGTGGACGTACTTCAACCTGAAGGACCCGGTCGTCGGCGGCTACTCGCGCGAGAAGATCGCGCTGCGCCGCGCGATCGCGATGGGCTACGACGTCGGCGAGCTGATCCGCGTGCTCGCGAAGGGGCGGGCGATCCCGGCGAACGGTCCGATTCCGCCCGACATCGCGGGCTACGATCCGCAGCTTCGGACGCAGGCACAGCTCTACGATCCCGCGCTGGCGCGCGCGCTGCTCGATCGCTTCGGCTACCGGGACCGCGACGGCGACGGCTATCGCGAAATGCCGGACGGCAAGCCGCTCACGCTCGAGCGCTGGTCGGCGCCCGGTTCGGCGGCGCGACAGGGCGACGAGCTGTGGAAGAAGAACATGGACGCGATCGGCCTGCGCATCGTCTTCAGGAAGGAGAAGGTGCCGGAGCTGCGCAAGATGGCGCGCCTCGGCAAGATCCCGATGCGCGGCGACGGCTGGAACGCCGACTACCCGGACGCCGAGAACTTCATGCAGCTTCTCTACGGGCCCAATGCCGGACAGGAGAACCAGGCGCAGTTCGATCTGCCCGAGTTCAATCGCCTCTACGAGCAGGCGCGCACCCTGCCCGATTCACCGGAGCGGACGAGGCTCTTCGACCGGATGACCGAGCTCGTGATCGCATACGCGCCGTGGCGCATGACGTACCACCTGATCGAGGACAGCCTGCGCCATCCATGGATCGGCGCCTACGTCCCGCATCCGATCCGCTCGCAGTGGTGGCAGTACATCGACGTCGACCCGGCGGCGCGCGCACGCAGCCAATAGCGGCGTCGATGGCGACCCGCGACGGCGTGGCCCGCGTCCGGGGCCGGCGCAACGTCGTCTCCGACGCCGATCACTCCTTCTTCGGAATCTCGTACGGCTTGCACGTGAAGTGCATCGACGTCTGCTCGCGCGTAAGGTCCACTTCCAACCCCTTGCCGCGGAGCTCCATCAGCCCGTTCAGATACCGGAATCCCGAGCCGCTCGGCACCTGGTAGAGCACGATGCGCGTCGCATCCGGCATCAGCAGCCGCGCCTCGCCCGCTTCGAACCGGATCACGATGCGCTCGCCGGGCCGGTCGCAGTCGATCGTGTTCTTCGCCGCCTCGAGCTCTTCCTTCGTGGGTCCGCTCTGGCATCCGCCGAGCAGGGCCGCGGCGATGCACATGCAGGCGGGCAGGGGACGCAACGGCATGGAAGGACTCCGCAAACGCAATCGAGCGAGCATAGCATCGCCTGTACGATCCCCCGACGCTCGCTTCAGCGGCGAGCGCGCCCCTTGCCCGCACCGTGCGAACCGCTCGCCGGCCTGGGGCGGAAGCGCACGCTGTCGGGGTACGAGAGCACCTCGATCGGGCGGCCCCCGAGGTTCGCCTGCTGCATCGCCTGCCACCAGCCGGCGTCGAGCAGATCGGCGTGGAACGCCATGAACACCTGCCGCACGGCGGGGTCGGTCAGCAGGAAGGTCGCGAACTCCTCGGGGAACACGTCGCGCGGCCCGACCGGATACCAGATCTCGCCGGACATCTCGTCGATGCCGGGCGGCGGCGGCGGGATGCGCCGGAAGCGGCAATCGGTCAGGTATTCGATCTCGTCGTAGTCGTAGAACACGACGCGCCCGTAGCGCGTGACGCCGAAGTTCTTGAACAGCAGGTCGCCCGCGAAGATGTTGATCGCGGCGAGGTCCTTGATCGCGTTCCCGTACTCGCGGACCACGCGCGTCTTCGCGCCGTCGTCGGCGCCCTCGAGGTACAGGTTCAGCGGCTTCAGGCGCCGCTCGATGTACACGTGGCGGATGATCACGTGATCGCCGTCGTGCTCGAGCTGCGACGGGATCGCCGTCTCGAGCTCGGCCAGCAGCGCGTCGGTGAAGCGCCCGCGCGGGATCGCGACGCCGGAGTATTCGAGCGTGTCCGTCATGCGCCCGGCGCGGTCGTGATGCTTGACGAGCGCGTATTTCTGCTTCACCCGCGCCGCATCGGTGTCCTTCGACGGCGAGATCCGGTCGCGGATCACCTTGAAGACGTACGGGTAGGATGGCAGCGTGAACACGACCATCACGAGGCCCTCGATGCCGGGCGCGACGACCAGCCGATCGGTCGAGTGCTTGAGGTGGTGCAGGAAGTCGCGGAAGAACAGCGTCTTGCCGTGCTTCTGCAAGCCGATCATCGTGTAGAGCTCCGCCGCCGTCTTGTCCGGCAGCATCGCGCGCAGGAAATCGACGTAAGCAGACGGCACCTCCATGTCGACCAGGAAGTACGCGCGATTCGCCGAGAACAGCAGCGCGAGCTCGGTCGGGTCGGTCAGCAGCGCGTCGACGCAGAGGCGCTCGTCGCCGCAATGCTTGATCGCGACGACGAACGGATAGGCGTGCACGCCGTTGACGACGCGGCCGACCGCGTACGCCGTCTGGTTGCGGAACAGCAGGCTCGCGAGCACCTGGATCTGGCAGTTCGCGTCGATGACGAACGGCCGCGGCAGGCGGCGGCGCATCGCCGCCAGCACGTGGATCAGGTCGGCGCGAAAATCGGCGAAGCGCGGCGTGAGGCCGAGATCGAGCACCAGATCGACCAGCGCGGCGCGCAGCCCGTTGCGCCGCGGGTAGTAGCAGCGATACGACGGCGCGCCGTCGTCGAGATACTCGGTCGACGCCGCCGGCCGGACGAACAGGCAGCGGTTGTGGAAATAGGTCCGGTGCAGCAGCTTCGACGAGACGGTATTGAAGAACGTCTCCGCGCATTCCGGTTGCCGGTGCTCGGCGAGCAGGCCGATGAAGCGCTGCTTGACGCGGGCCCAGAACGCGTCGTCGCGGGCGAAGCGGAAGCCGCGCTCGATCCGCTCGACCGTTTCGGCGACGCGCCGGTCGTAGAAGTCGATCCGGTCGTGGGCGACGTGTCCGATCGCGAGCCAGTTGCCCGTTTCGAAGTAGCGCTTGGCCGCCCGCGCGCATTCGCGAAACAGCGCATAGTGCCGATTGAATCCTTCGAGCAGGACGGCCGCGATCACCTCCGGCGACGCCTCGACTGCCGGCTCCGGGGGTCGCGGGCGCTGCGCATTCGGCAGCGGCGTCGCGGCGTCCATGGGCGGTTGGCCGTTCCCGATGGCGGGCGGCGCATCTCGCTCGCGCCGCGCGCGCGAGCTCACTTGTTCTTCGCCTTCTCGATCTGCTCGTTGTAGTCCTTGACGCCGGCGTTGTACTCGTCGATCGCCGCGTTCGACGCCTTGACGTGGGGTGCGGCAATCGATTGCTGTACCTCGATGAACTTCTTCAGGCAGTCGACGTAGCCGACGTATTCCTTTTGCCACGAGCGCTTCTGCGTGTCGCTCGCCAGGTTTCCGGGATACTCGCCGGGCTTGACGCAGTCGTGCCTGGGAACGGGCGTCGACGCGGCGGCTGCCGGGGCGGCGGGGGCAGGCGCGGCGGGCGGCGTCGCGGCGGGCGGCGTCGCGGCGGGCGGCGTCGCGGGTGCGCCCTGTTGGGCGGCCGCAGCGGATACGAACCCTGCGAGCGCGAGCACGGTGCTCGCCCGGACGAGCGGATCGATCATGGAAAGCTCCTGGAAACGGTGCGCCGGCATTCTACCCTCGGGCACCTCGCCAACGCCCCGCGGGCGCGAATCTTCAGCGCTCGAGCAGCGTGCGCAGCGCGCGCATGCCGACGACGACCAGATCGATGCCGCCCTCGCCCCGGAGCTCGCGCCGGCTGCTCGCGAGCTCCCGTTCCACGTTCGCGATCGCGATCAGCGCGTCGCCGGTCGGCGGTTGCGGCGCGGCGCGTTTCGCTTCGGCGGCGTCGAGGCGCTCGAGCGCGGCGGCCACCGCGTCGGGGTCGAGCAGCATCACCGGCGCCCCGCAGTAGCTGCAAACGGCGGATCGCTCGATCGGGACCGGCGCGCCGCAACTCGTGCAGCGCACCGTCGTGACGATGGCGCGCAGGCGTTCGAGCTCGCGCGGCGCGAGCGGCCGGATGAAGCTCTTCTCGCGCAGGAACTGCACGTAGGGCGTGAAGCGGCCGTGGTCGTAGCGGCAGCGGTAATAC
>DASURV010000080.1:0-7304 GCA_036375455.1 Casimicrobiaceae bacterium
CGTGACGATCACCTGGAAATACGCGGCCGGCGACGAGTCGGTCCAGGGCTTCAAGGATGGCATCAAGGGCTCGGGCGGCGAGGTGATCAAGGAGCTGACGCTGCCGTTTCCCAACGTCGAGTTCCAGGCGCTGCTGACCGAGATCGCGTCGATCAAGCCTGACGCCGTCTACGCCTTCTTCGCCGGCGGGGGCGCGGTCAAGTTCGTCAAGGACTACGCCGCAGCGGGGCTCGGCAAGACGATCCCGCTCTACGGACCCGGCTTCCTCACCGATGGCACGCTCGAGGCGCAGGGCGCCGCTGCGCAGGGACTGCTCACGACGCTGCATTACGCCGACGGCCTCGACAATCCGAAGGACAAGGCGTTTCGCGCCGATTACAACAAGGCGTACAAGATGTCTCCGGACGTCTACGCGGTGCAGGGCTACGACGCGGCCCAGATGCTGAACGCCGGGCTGACGGCGGTGAAGGGCGACGTCGCGAAGCGCAACGAGATCGTCGCGGCGATGGAGAAGGCGCGCATCGACAGCCCGCGCGGGGTGTTCACGCTGTCGAAGGCGCACGACCCGGTGCAGGACATCTACCTGCGCAAGGTCGTCGGCACCGAGAACAAGTACGAAGGCGTCGCGGTCAAGGCGCTCGCCGAGCCGTCGCCGGGGTGCAAGATGTAGGCTCCTTCCGCCCAAAGTTTCGGTCGCTTCGCTCCCACGATGCTTTGGGCGGGTAAAGTGTCCGCCGCCGGCTTGGGGCGGCCCTGCGCCGGCGGCGCAGCAACGTCGGAAAGCCGCTCCCGGCCGAGAGCGGGCGCCGGCGCGTAGCGACTCTTCCTTCGACGAGGGCGTGCGGATGGAGCTAGCGGTTTTCCTCGTCCAGTGCCTCAACGCGGTCCAGTACGGGCTGCTGCTCTTCCTCGTCGCGAGCGGGCTGACGCTGATCTTCGGGATCCTCGGCGTCATCAATCTCGCGCACGGCAGCTTCTACATGATCGGCGCCTATCTCGCGTATGCGCTCGCCCCGTGGGCCGCGCAGCACGTCGGCGGCGGCTTCTTCACGGCGCTTGCCCTGGGCCTCGTGTTCTCGGTCGTCTTCGGCTACCTGCTCGAATGGGGGTTCGTGAGCTACCTCTACGAGCGCGAGCACCTGCAGCAGGTCCTGATGACCTACGGCCTGATCCTCGTGTTCGAGGAGCTGCGCAGCATCCTGCTCGGCGACGACGTGCATGGCGTCGCGCCGCCGGGATGGCTTGCCGGCAGCGTACCGCTCGGCGGGGTCATGACGTATCCGGTCTATCGCCTCTTCATGTCGGGTGTCTGCGTGCTCGTCGCGCTGGGTCTCTACGCGCTGATCGCGCGCACGCGCGTGGGCATGGCGATCCGCGCCGGCGCGAGCAACCGCGAGATGGTGCAGTCGCTGGGCGTGGACATCCGGCTGCTCTACCGGATCGTGTTCGCTGCCGGCGTCGCCCTCGCCGTCTTCGCGGGCATGATCGCCGCCCCGATATCATCGGTCTATCCCGGCATGGGCAACCAGGTGCTGATCATCTCGTTCGTCGTCGTCGTGATCGGCGGCATCGGCTCGATCCGCGGCGCGCTGCTCGCGTCGCTGCTCGTCGGCTTCGTCGATACGTTCGGCAAGGTGTTCATCCCGCAGACCGCCGGGATACTCGTGTACCTGCTGATGGCCGTGATCCTGCTGTGGCGGCCGGAAGGCCTGTTCCGCACGAGCTAGCCGACATGGTCGCGTCAGGCGTGCCGCACACCCCCGACGGCGCCTCGCGCGTCTGGCCGCTCGCCGCCGCGCTGATCGCGCTGGCGGCGTTTCCGTACGTCGGCGGCAAGTTCTACGTCGATCTCGTGCTGACGATGATGATCCTCGCGATCTTCGCGCTGTCGCTCGAGCTCCTCGTCGGCCGCACCGGCCTCGTGTCGTTCGGCCACGCGGCATTCTTCGGCATCGCGGCGTACGCGACCGCGCTGCTCACGCCCGAGGCGAGCGCGCCGTCACTCGGGTGGCTGCTGCCGGCCGCGCTCGTCATCACGGCGCTCGCCGCGCTCGCGATCGGCGCGCTGTCGCTGCGCACGCGCGGCATCTACTTCATCATGGTGACGCTCGCCTTCGCCCAGATGGCGTACTTCGTGTTCCACGACATGAAATTCGCCGGCGGCAGCGACGGCCGCTACCTGTACGTGAAGCCCGTTCTGGCGCTCGGCAAGGCGACGCTGCTCGACCTCGATCGCCCGCTCGTCTTCTACTACTTCGCGCTCGGGTCGCTGTGCGCCGTCTACGCGCTGCTCGCGCTCGTCGGCCGCTCGCGGTTCGGCCACGCGCTCGCCGGGATCAAGGCCAACGAGCAGCGGATGCGGGCCACCGGTTTCTCGACGTATCCGTACAAGCTCGCGGCGTTCACGCTGGCCGGCGTCCTGGCCGGCATCGCAGGTTTCCTGCATGCGGTCAAGGACGGCTTCGTGAACCCCGAGATTCTCGCCTGGCATCAGTCGGGGACGGTGCTGCTGATGCTGATCCTCGGCGGCATCGGCACGCTGCGCGGCGCGGTGCTCGGCGCGTTCCTCTTCGTGCTCATGAAGGAGCTGTTCCAGTCCGAGGCGCTGTTCGGCGCGTTCGCCCGGCACTGGCAGCTACCGCTCGGGCTCGCGATCATCGCGTGCGTCGCGCTGATGCCGAACGGCGTCATCGGGCTGCCCGCGCAACTGCGGCGCGTGCGCGCGCCGGTCGCGCATGCCGGATGACGTGCTGCTCGCCGCGACCGAGGTCTCGCGCCGCTTCGGCGGGCTGCTCGCGGTCGACCGGGTCTCGCTGTCGCTCGCGCGCGGCGAAGTGCACGCGGTGATCGGCACCAACGGCGCCGGCAAGTCGACGCTGATCAACGTCCTGGCCGGGGAGCTGGCGGCCACCGGAGGCCGCGTGCACCTGCAGGGCCGCGACGTCACGCGCTGGCCGCAGCCGCGGCGCGCGCGCGCGGGGCTCGGACGCAGCTACCAGCGCACGACGATCTTTCCGCGCTCGACGGTGTTCGAGAATTGCCGTCTCGCGGCCCAGGCGAACTTCCAGCAGCCGTGGAACTGGTGGAGCGCCGCGGCAGGCTGCGCCGACAGCGGCCGCGGCGCGCAAAAGGCGGTCGAGCAGGCGGGACTGACCGCGCAGGCGCATCGCGTCGCCGGCACGCTCTCGCACGGCCAGAAGCGCCAGCTCGAGATCGCGATGTGCCTTGCGACGTCCCCGCAAGTGCTGCTGCTCGACGAGCCGATGGCCGGCATGGGCGCCGAGGAAACCGACCGCATGCTGGCGCTGCTGTCGGGATTGAAGGCTGGGCACGCGATCCTGCTCGTCGAGCACGACATGGACGCCGTATTCCGGATCGCCGACCGGATCACCGTGATGGTCAACGGCAGCGTCATCGCTTCCGGCGCCCCCGAGGACATTCGCGGCAACGCCGAGGTGCAGACGGCGTATCTCGGCGAGGCCCACGCGCCGAACGAGCCGGCGCCGGTCGCCTGACGCCCGTGGCAGCGACACGCCCCGCGACGCCGCCTCACGAGGACGCGATGAGCGCGCTCGTCGAAGCCCGCGACTTGCATGCGCACTACGGCGAGAGCCACGTGCTGCGCGGCGTGTCGCTCGCGGTCAACGCCGGGGAATCGATCGGACTGCTCGGGCGCAACGGCATGGGCAAGACGACGCTGATCCGCACGCTGCTGGGACTCACGCGCGCGACGGGCGGAACGGTGCTCGTCCACGGCCGCGATTGCACGCGCGAGCGCCCGCACCGGATCGCGCGGATGGGCGTTGCGTACGTGCCCGAGGGCCGCGGCATCTTTCCCAATCTCAGCGTGCGCGAGAACCTGCAGTTCGCCGCCCGGCCGCCGCACGACGCGAAGGGCGGCTGGACCTACGAGCGCGTGCTCGACACGTTTCCGCGCCTGAAGGAGCGGCTGCGCGTCGGCGGCCAGCAGCTCTCGGGGGGCGAGCAGCAGATGCTCGCGATCGGCCGCGCGCTGATGAGCAACCCGGACGTGGTGATCCTCGACGAGGCCACCGAGGGCCTCGCGCCGCTGATCGTCCGCGAGATCTGGCGCATCATCGGCGAGATCCGCCAGAGCGGCATCGCGTCGCTGCTCGTCGACCGCAACTACCGGCTCGTCCTCGCGCACACCGACCGCGCGCTGGTGATGGAGAAGGGGCAGGTCGTGCTCGAGGGCTGGTCGGCCTCGCTCGCGCAGCGCACCGACGCGCTGGCGCGTCACCTGGGCGTATAAGGCGTATGGCCTCGTGCCTCGGCCGCCGGGCGGGGTGCGCCGCTCGCTCCATCACCCCAGTCGCTCGCGGCGCACCCCGTCCGGCGTCCTGGTGCCGCTGACGTTCGCCGCCTCTACAGCCCGAGCCAGCGCGCGATGATGTTGCGCTGCATTTCCGACGTCCCCGAATAGATCGTGCTCGCGATCGCGTCGCGCAACGCGCGCTCGACCTCGTACTCGGTCATGAAGCCGTAGCCGCCGTGCACCTGGACGGCGGCGAGCGCGGCGTTCACCAGCGATTCGCTGACGAGCAGCTTCGTCATCGAGGCATCCAGCGCCACGCTGCGCGCGCGATCGATCCGCCATGCGGAGCGGTAGGCGAGCAGGCGCGCGGCCTCGAGCTGCACTTTCATGTCGGCGATCCGATGGCCGACGGCCTGGAACTTGCCGATCGCCTGCCCGAACTGCGTGCGCGTGCGCGCATAGGCGAGCGCCTGCTCGAGCAGGCGTTCCATCGTGCCGATGTGGGTTGCGCCCAGACAGATCCGCTCCCAGTCCATCGCCGTCGTGAAGATCGTCGAGCCGGCGCCCACGCCGGCGAGCACCGCGTCCGGCCCGACGCGAACGTCGTCGAAGACGAGCTCGCCGAGCGGCGCGGTGCGCAGACCCATCTTCTCGAACTTGCGGCCCGCGGTGAACCCCGGCGTCCCCTTCTCGACCAGGAACGCCGTCACGCCACCGTGAAATCCCTTGCCGGCGTCGGTGACCGCGAACGTGATGACCAGATCCGCCTCGGGGCCGTTGGAGATGAACGTCTTGCTGCCGCTGATCCGGTAGCCGTCGCCATCGGCGCTCGCGCGCGTGCGGAGGGCGAACGCGTCGGAGCCCGAGCCCGGCTCGGTCATCGCGTGCACGCCCACCAGCGTTCCGTCGCACAGCCCAGGCAGGTAGCGTCGCTTCTGCTCGTCGCTGCCGAATTTCCACAGCGGCACGACGCAGGAGAGCAGATGCGCCGCGAGCGAGAACACGAGGCCGCCATCGTGGCAACCGTAGCCGAGCGCCTCGAGCGCGATCGTGCAGGTGAGCGGGTCGACGCCGCTGCCGCCGAATTCCTCGGGAACCGGCAGCCCCTGGATCCCGATTTCGCCGCATTTCTTCCACAGCGCCCGCGAGAACGTCTGCTCGCGATCGCGCGCCGCGACCCCTTCGTTGAGCGTCGCCTGCGCGAAGCGGACGATGGTGTCGCGCAGCAGCCGCTGCTCCTCGGAAAGCGCGAAGTCCATCAGCGGAGGTCCTTGAGCCGCTGGTAGTCGACCTTGTCGGTCGAGGTCTTCGGCAGCTCGGCGAGCCACGAGAAGTCGTCGGGAATCATGTAGAGCGGCAGGTTCTCGGCGCAGAATCGCTTCATCGCGATCAGCGACGGCCGCCTCTCCTCGCGGCAGCTCAGGAACGCGCGGATGCGCACTCCCTCCTCGTCGGGCAGCGCGACGACGGCGGCCTCCTTCACCGCCGCGTGCTTGTAGAGGCCTGCCTCGATCTCGCCCAGCTCGACGCGATAGCCGCGGCGCTTGACCATCCGATCGCGTCGTCCCAGGTACGTGTAGTTGCCGTCCGGGGCCTCGATCACGACGTCGCCCGTCCGGTACCAGCGCGCGCCGGTCGCGTCCTGCAGGAACGCCCGCGCCGTCTGCTCCGGAAGGGACCAGTAGCCCTGCATCACGCCGCGACCGCGGACGACGAGCTCGCCCTCCTCGCCTCGCGCGACGTCGGCCCCATCGGCAGCGACCACCTTGCAGGCGAGATGCGAGCAGCTCTTGCCGATCGGGAACGGGACCGTGCGCGACGCGTCGATCGGAAGCGCAACCTCGTAATAGGTGCAGACGTTGGTCTCCGTCGGTCCGTAGAGATTCAGATAGCGCCGTCCCGGCCATTGCTCGGTCAGTGCGCGCAGGTGCTTCACGGGGAACACCTCTCCGGCGAACAGCACCAGCCGAAGTTGCGAGCAGTCGCGCGCGGGAAGCCGGCCGTACTGCGCGAGCAGGCCCAGGATCGAGGGGGCCGAGTACCAGACGGAGATCCGCTCGTCGGCGATCAGCGCGGCGAGCCGCTCGGGATCCTTGCCGGCGTCCTCGCCGATCAGCACGAGCGTCGCCCCGTGCTTCACGCAGACGTGAATGTCGAGGATCGACAGGTCGAAGTGGAAGGGCGCGTGCGACGAGAACCGGTCGTCGGCGCGCGGGGCGAGCGCCTCGGAGCACCAGTCGACGAAGCTCGTCGCATTCTCGTGCGAGAGCATCACCCCCTTGGGCTTGCCCGTCGACCCCGACGTATACAGGATGTACGCGAGATCGGCCGGTGCGGACCGCGCCGTCGGTACCGACGTCGCCGGACGCTCGTCGTCCAGGCGGCCGAGCGCATCGCGCAATCCGCTCCCGCCCCCGACCCTCTCGACGACGATCGCCTGCGGAATCGGCCCGAGCGCGCGGTGCTCCTCGCGGAAGCGGGCGTCGAATCGCTGCTCGATCAACACCGCGGCGACCGCGCAGTCGTGCAGGATGTACGCGTTGCGCGCGGGGGGTGCCAGCGGGTCGACCGGCACGTAGGCGGCGCCGCTCTTCAGGATCCCATGGATCGCCGCGACGCTGTCGATCGACTTGCGCAGGTAGATCCCGACCCGATCGCCGGGCCGCACGCCCATCGCGCCGAGGCGATCGCGCACGCGGTCGGAGAGGGCGTCGAGCTCGTCGTAGCGAATGCTGCCGTGACCGGGGTCGACAACCGCGGTGGCGTCCGGCGCGCGCAACGCCGCATCGACCAGGTAGCGATGCAGCGCGAAGCCTTGCGCCGTCATCGCGCTGCCTGCGACTTCGCCTGCACCAGTTGCTCGATCAGCGCGATCGTGTCGAGGTGCTCGGCATCGGCCTCGTGCGGTTGCATCGTGATCCGGTACTGCTCCTCGAGGAACATGATGAGCTTCATCGTCGCGAGCGAATCGAGGATGCCGCCGGTGATGAGCGGCGTCGTCTCGGTCAGCTCCGCCGGGTCTTCGCCG
>DASURV010000081.1:0-5365 GCA_036375455.1 Casimicrobiaceae bacterium
GTCTCACGCTACGCGGAGCGGAGGTGCCAGGCCTTCGGGCGCGTGAAGGTCTGGATGCCCATCGTCGAAAGCGTGAGGCCGATGCCCGAGTGCTTCACCCCCGACCAAGGCAGCCGGGGGCTCACGCGGTCGCAGCAGTTCCAGTAGACGCTTCCCGCGGCGACGCGCGCCAGCACGCGGCGCGCGCGCGCAGCATCCTGCGTGTAGGCGCCGGCGGTCAGCCCGTACTCAGTGTCGTTCATGAGCTCGACCGCCGCGTCGTCGTCGGCAACCGCCTGGATGCCGATGATCGGCCCGAAGCTTTCCTCGCGCATGACGAGCATCGAGTGGTCGACGTCGGTCAGCACGGTCGGGGCGAACCAGTTGCCCTTGCGCTTGATCGCGGCGCCGCCGGCCAGCACCGACGCACCCTTGCGGCGAGCATCCGTGACCTGCCGCCGCAGCACGTCGAGCTGCGGCCGGCGCGTGATCGCGCCGATGTAGGTCGACTCGTCCATCGGGTCGCCGATGCGATGCGTCTTCGCCTCGGCGACGAACGCGTCGACGAACGCGTCGTGGATCGACTCGTGCACGTAGACGCGCTCCACCGAACAGCACGACTGCCCCGTGTTGTAGAACACGCCGTCGGCGACGGCGGCGGCCGTGGCCCCGATGTCGACGTCCTCGCAGACGTAGATCGGATCCTTGCCGCCCAGTTCGAGCTGCACCTTGATCATCCGCCTGCCCGCGGTTGCGGCGATCTTCGCGCCGGTCGCGTACGAGCCGGTGAAGAACACGCCGTCGACCGGCTGGCGCAGCAGCGCCGCGCCGGTGGCGCCCCCGCCGATGAGCGGCACGAACACGTCTTCCGGAACGCCCGACGCATGGAGCAGGTCCGCGATATGGCGCCCGGTGAGCGTCGCGAATTCGGAGGGCTTGTAGAGCACCGCATTGCCGGCCACGAGCGCGGGCACGAAGACGTTGCTGCCGACGAAGTACGGGTAGTTCCACGCCGAGATGTTGGCGACGACGCCGAGCGGCTCGTGCGTGATCCGCTCGTCGAGCTTCTGCGCCGCATCGGCGAACACCTTCTGCTCGCGCAGCGCCCTCGCAGACTCCGCGATGAAGAAATCGAGGCGAGCGAGGAGGCCCTTCAGCTCGTTGCGCGACTGGCGAATCGGCTTGCCGACCTCCTGCGTCAGCGTATGCGCGAGCGTCTCGGTGCGGGCGACGACCTGCTCGCGGAACTTCTCGATCGCGGCAAGCCGCTTGCGCAGCGGCGTCGCCGCCCATCGAGGCTGCGCGGCACGGGCCGTTGCGTAGCGCTGCGCGACCTCGCGGGGACCGTCGGCGGCGATGCGCAGAATGAGGGAGCCGGTGGCCGGATTCTGGATCGAAAGCGTCGTCGCGGGCATGTCGTCTGCGAATCGTGTTCGGTTTTCCCGGCAAGGACCGGGGGGATGGCTATCCGACGTGGGTGCGGAAGAACGCGAGCGTCCGCTCGCGCGCGAGCTTCGCCGACGCGGCGTCGTAGCTCGCGCGAGCATCGCAGTTGAAGCCGTGGCCGGCAGGATAGAGGAACACCTCGACCGCGGGATTGGCGTTGCGCAGCGCGTCGACCTCGTCGAGCGGGATCGCGTGATCCTTCTCGCCGAAATGGCAGCGCGTGGGGCAGCGCGGCCGCTGCGCGGCGAACTTGCCGATGCCGCCGCCGTAGTAGGACGAGGCGGCGGCGAAGCCCGCGAGGCGCGCCGCCGCGAGCCACGTGACCGTGCCTCCCCAGCAATAGCCGACGATGCCGACATTGCCCGCGTCGCGCAGCGCCGCCTGCGCCGCGGCGACATCGGCGAGCGCATTGTCGAACGTGACCTGGTCGCGGATCGCGCGGCCCTGCGCGACGTCGGCGTCCGTGTAGCCGAGCTCGATGCCCGGACGGACGCGGTCGAACAACGCCGGTGCGACGACGCGATAGCCGTCGCGCGCATACCCGTCGGCGACGCCGCGAATGTGGCCGTTGACGCCGAAGATCTCCTGCACGACGACGATGCCGCCGCGGGCAGGGCCTTCCGGCAGCGCCTCGTAGGCGCCGAGGACCTGGCCGTCGGCTGCCGTGAGCCTGATCATTTGACCCATTGCATCTCTCCTGGATTGGGGAAGTCGGAAATGCGCGCAAGCGGTGCACGCGCAAGCTCGGTGCGCAATGCTCCCCGGTCCCTGGCGTCCGCCTTGGTCAGCGCTTCGCCTTGCGCACGCGCGCCGCCTCGAGGAACTCGTTGAGGATCGGCGCGCCATCGAGATGCTCGTCGCGCATCCCCGGCCCGAACATGAACTCCGGATGCCACTGGACGCCGAGCACGTAGCTCGGCCCGCGCCAGCGGAGCGCCTCGACGATGTTGTCGGGAGCGGAGACGGCTTCGACGATCATCCCGCGCCCGAGCTTGTTCACCGCCTGGTGGTGGATCGTGTTGATCGTCGCCTCCCGCCGATCCGGGTAGAGCTTCGCGAGGCCGGTGCCCGGGACGAACCGCAGCGTGTGGAAATTCTGCTCGTACTTCGCGATGTCGCGATGATCGATCGCATCGGGCACCTGGGTCGCGATGTCCTGGTAGAGGTTGCCGCCGAAGGCGACGTTGATCAACTGGCAGCCGCGGCAGATGCCGAGCACCGGCTTGCCCTTGCCGACGAACGCCTCGAACAGCTCGATCTCGTAGCGGTCGCGCACGCGATCGCCGACCCAGGCCGGGTCGCGCGGCTGCTCGCCGTAGGTCGGCGGGGCGATGTCGGCGCCACCCTGCAGCACGAGGCCATCGAGCGCCTCGGCGTAGTGATACAGGCGCATCTCGCTGCGCTGGACCAGGCCCTCGCTCTCGATCGCCGGGATCATGAACACCAGCACGTTCTTCGAGATCACCCATTGCGCGACCGACTGCTCGAGGTAATGCAGCGTCTTCGTGTAGACGCCGCCCGGATTCACCGGATGGTCGCTCGGGTGATGAATCCGCGCCGAGACGCCGATCAGCAGCGGCGCCGTCAGCATCGACGCGGTGTCGCGGCGGCGCTTCACATCGCCTCGGCGAAGATCCGCCGGAAATCCTCGGCGGTGCAGGGACGCGGGTTGGTCTGGTGGCAGGTGTCGGCGAGCGCGATTTCGGTGAGCCTCGGGATGTCCTGCGAGGTGACCGGACGCGCCGCCTTGTAATCGGACAGCTTCGCGGGGATTCCCAGCTCGGCCTTGAGGCCGCCGAGCCATCCGACGAACGCGCTCGCGCGCGCTTCCTCCGATCCCGCGTCGCCGCCGGGGACGCGCGCGACCCGCGCGAGCTCGGCGAGCTTGCCGCCGGCGGCCGGCAGATTGAAGCGCATCACGTGGTCGATCATGATGCCGTTCGCGAGCCCGTGATGCAGGTCGGCAACCGTCGAGAGCGCATGCGCGCACGAATGCACGGCGCCGAGGTCCTTCTGGAACGCGATCGCGCCCATCATCGAGCTCATCAGCATGTCGCCGCGGGCGTGCAGGTCGTGGCCGTTGCGCACGGCCAGCGGCAACGCCGCCGCGGCGATGCGCACGCCCTCGACGGCGATGCCGTCGCAAAGCGGGTGCCACGCCGGCGACAGGTACGACTCGACGTTGTGCGTGAGCGCATCCATGCCGGTGGCCGCGGTGATCGAAGGCGGCAGGTCGAGCGTCAGCTCGGGATCGGCGAACACCGCCTTCGCGAGGAGCGCGGGCGAGAAGACGATCCTCTTGACATGCGTCACGTCGTCGGAGATCACCGAGGAGCGGCCGACTTCCGAGCCGGTCCCGGCGGTCGTCGGCACCGCGACGAGGTAGGGCAGCGGCGCCGTGATCGGACGCACCTGCGGGTGGTCCCACGCGTATTCGAGGATGTCGCCGGGATGGCCGGCCATCAGCGCGATCGCCTTGGCGACGTCGAGCGCTGCCCCGCCGCCGATCCCGACGACGCTGTCGGCCCCGTGCCGGCGATGGGCGTCGGCGCCCGCCATCACCTGGCTGCGCACCGGGTTGCCCCAGATCCCGGAGAACACGCCGTGCGTCACGCCGCCGAGCTCGCGCAGGAAGCGCTCGAACACCGGCAGCGCGGCGAGACCGCGGTCGGTCACCACGAGGGGGCGCCTGCATCCGGCCGCCAGCAGGTGGCCGGCCACCTCCCTGCGCGCGCCCGGGCCGAAGAGGATCGACGTCGGAAAGGCGAACCGATGGATGGTCATGGCACGGCACCCACGCTCATATGATTTCGAAGTAGCGCTTGCGTTCCCAGTCCGTGACGGCGTCCAGCCATTGTCGCCATTCCCAGTCGCGGGTCGCGGCGAAATGGTCGACGAAATCGTCGCCGAACCAGTCGCGCGCGCGCTCCGACTGGCGAAAGATCCGTGTCGTCTCGATCAGCGTGCGCGGCGCGCGCGGAATGTCCTCGGCGCCGACGTTCGTGCCCTCGATCGGCCGCGTCGTGAGCGAGCGGTTCTGCTCGATGCCGTCGAGCCCGGCCGCGATGCACGCGGCAACCGCGAGGTACGGATTGATGTCGGCGCCCGGGCAGCGCGTCTCGAGCCGGCTCGACTTCGGCGATCCGGCAATCACGCGGAAGCTCGCCGTGCGGTTGTCGATGCCCCACGTCGGCTTGACCGGCGCCCAGAAGCCGTCGACCAGCCGCTTGTAGCTGTTGATCGTGGGCCAGAACATCGGCGCGAACTCGAGCAGCGTCGCGAGCTGGCCCGCGAGATAGCGCTCGAAGACCTTGCTCATCCCGTGGCGGCCCTTCGGGTCGTGGAACAGGTTCTTCTTGCCGTCGGACAGCGACTGATGGCAATGCCCCGAGCAGCCCGGGTATTGCTGGCTCCATTTCGCCATGAAGCTCGGCATGATGCCGAAGCGCGCGCCGATCTCCTTCGTCCCCGCCTTGAACAGCAGCCCGCGATCGGCCGCCTCGAGCGCCTCCGAGAACACGATCGCCGCTTCGTAGACGCCGGGGCCCGTTTCCGTGTGCAGCCCCTCGATCGGCACGCCGAACGCGGCCATCTCCTCGGTCAGCGCCCGGAAGTACTCGCGCGAATGGTGCGCGCGCAGCAGCGAGTACCCGAACATGCCCGGCGTGAGCGTCGTCGGCGCGAGACCCTGCTTCTCCGCCCAGCTCTGCGGGGTCTCGAGGAAATTGAACCATTCGAACTCCAGGCCGCACATCGGGATTACGCCGAGCTTTCCGGCGCGCTTCAGGACGCGCTTCAGCACCTGGCGCCCGTCGAGCGGAAACGGGTCGTCGCGACCGTTCGCGCGAACGACGAACTCGCCGAGGAAGAAATCCACGTTGTCGTCCCACGGCACGCGCCGATGCGTCCCGGGATCGAGCCGCGCGATCGCGTCGGGAAA
>DASURV010000082.1:0-2317 GCA_036375455.1 Casimicrobiaceae bacterium
GGCCTTCAGGCGCAGGACACCCGCTCTGCCCGAGGCGCGCGCGCCGCGCCGCGCGCGCGTCGCGTCGCGCGCCGCTTCAGCCGGCGGCAACGCCCAGCGCGCGGCCGATCGCGAACGTGGCACCGCCCGCCAACGCGCCGAGCATCAGCATGCGCGCGCCGGAGAGAACGGCACTGCGGCCGGTGAACAGCGAAAGCATCGCGCCAACGCCGAAAAGCCCCGCGGCCGTCAGTCCGACCACCCATCCGAGGCCGTTCGCCCCGACGGCGAACAGATAGGGCGCCAGCGGAACGAACGCTCCGCTCGCGAATGCGCAAAGCGAGCTGACGGCGGCGCCGACCGGCGAGCCGAGCTCCCCGGGATTGAGACCGAGCTCTTCGCGCGCGAGGGTGTCGAGCGCGTTCTCGGGATCGGCAACGAGGCGCTTCGCGAGGCGATCGGCCTGCTTCGCCGGCAGTCCCTTGGCGGCATAGATCAGGGCCAGCTCCTGCGCCTCGGCTTCGGGATACTGCTTGAGCTCGTCCCGCTCGAGCGCGATCTGGTATTCGTACAGTTCGCGCTGCGACCTCACGGAGACGTATTCCCCGGCGGCCATCGCGAAGGCGCCCGCCGCCATGCCCGCGACGCCGGTCAGCACGATGACCTTCGCATCGCTGGTCGCACCGGCGACGCCGAGGATCAGGCTCGCGTTCGAGACGAGGCCGTCGCTCACGCCGAAAACCCCGGCGCGCAGGTTGCCCCCGCCGCCCAGACCGCGATGGCGGCGCTCGAACATCGCGCCGGACTGTGGTGCCGTATGGCCGGGATCGGCCGGCGGCGCCGTGCCATAGACCGCCATGCCGCGCACCTTCATCGCGGCCAGCACGTTGCGCAACCGGCGCGGACCGAGCCATTGGACGAGGCCTGCGACGAGGCGCGTGCGCGCGTCCGGAACGAACGGTCCCGGCGCCGGGTGACCGCGGGCGGTCAGTTGCGCGCGCCAGATCGCGGCTTGCGCTTCCGCCTCGCCGGCCAGGCGGCGAAACAATTCCGCGCGGACGGTTCCGGTTTCCGCGTCGGCGCACGCGCGATACAGGTATGCCGAGCGCTGTTCCTCGGCCCAGGATGCGAGCGGGTTCATGCATTCACCGCGAGAGGGTGCGGCGCCGAACGCGGCGCCTGCAGCATTGTCGCGCGCTTTTCGGGCCGCGTGAACCTCAAACCGAAATGTCTCGCCATGCCGTTCAGCCCGCGACCGCCGCGTCGATGCGCGCCATCACTTCCGGCGTGAGCTTCGGCACGACATCCAGCGCCCGCACGTTCTCGACGATCTGCGCCGGGCGGCTTGCGCCGGTGATCACGGTCGACACGTGCGGATTCCGAAGACACCACGCGATGGACATCTGGGCGAGCGTGCAACCGAGCTCCTGCGCGATTGGAACGAGCGATTGGACCTTGGCAAGGCGCGTCGGTTCGAGGATCCGCTCGGCGAGCCACTCGAATCCCTTGATCGCCGCGCGCGAATCGGGCGGCACGCCATTGCCGTACTTGCCGGTGAGCAGGCCCGACGCCAGCGGGCTCCAGGTCGTCGTGCCGAGCCCGACGTCGTCGTAGAGCCGCGCGTACTCGCGCTCGACGCGGTCGCGGTGAAACAGGTTGTACTGCGGCTGCTCCATCAGCGGCTTGTGCAGGTGATGCCGCTCGGCGATCTCGTAGGCGGCGACGATCTCGGCCGCGCTCCACTCCGAGGTTCCCCAGTACAGGACCTTGCCGGCGCTGATCATGTCGTGCATCGCGCCGACCGTCTCCTCGATCGGCGTGTCCGGGTCCGGGCGGTGACAGAAGACGAGATCGACGTAATCGAGGCGCAGCCGCTCGAGCGAGCCGTCGATCGCCTGCATCAGGTACTTGCGGTTCAGCGTGTTCCTCTCGTTGGGGCTGTCGTAGAGACCCCAGAAGAACTTCGTCGAGACGATGTAGGAGGCGCGGCGCCAGCCGAGCTTCCGCAGCGCGTCGCCCATGATCGTTTCCGAGCGGCCCTTCGCGTAAACCTCGGCATTGTCGAAGAAATTCACGCCCGCGTCGCGCGCCGCAGCCATGCACTCGCGCGCGAGCTGCTCGTCGAGCTGGTTCCCGTAGGTCACCCACGAGCCGAAGGACAGCTCGCTCACCTTGAGTCCGGAGCGGCCGAGGCGGCGGTAGTTCATCGCGGTCATCGTTGGCGATCGAGGCGCAGGTCGCCGCGACGGCGGACGATCGTCTGCCGATCGGGGGTGACACGAGGCTCCGGAGCGCCCGGCCGCGCGCGGCCCGGGTGCGGCTAGAATCGCGCCTTCAT
>DASURV010000083.1:0-38093 GCA_036375455.1 Casimicrobiaceae bacterium
CCGAGCTCGTGCAGGCCCATGTTCATCTCGTCGGCGATGTAGCCGAGGTAGCGGCCGCAGCCGGCGGCGCAGCGGTCGTTCATCTGGAACGACTCGACGATGCCCTGCTTGTCGACCTGGATCGCCTTGGTGTCCTGGCCGCCGATGTCGAGCACCGTCGCGGTGCCCGGGTACATCATGTGCGCGCCCAGACCGTGGCACAGGATCTCGGAGCGGATGTGCTCCTTCGAGAACGGCAGCCGCGCGCGCCCGTAGCCGGTGCCGACGACATAGGTCTCCTCGATGTCGGTGTCGAGGATGCCCTTGATCGGCGCTTCGACGCCCGCGCGGCGGCCGGCGGTGTCCGGCAGCGACAGGAACGTGCGCTCGAGCGCCGCGAGCAGGTGCCGGCGGATCGAGTCGCCGTAGACGCGGTTCTCGACCTCGATGATCGAGCGATCGAACACGTTCAGCAGGAAGTCGTAGCGGATGCCCGCGTCCTTCGCGACCGTCTCGCCGGTCGCGAGGTACTGGCTGCCGGCGATGTCGCGGAAGAAGTCCGACTTGCGCTTCGCGCCGGGCGCGAAGAGCGCGGCCGCCTCGGCGCGCAGCCGGCCGAAGACCGCGCCGAGCGCGTCGTCGATCGCCTTCGCATGGTCGCCGAAGCGCGCGGCGTCGACGTTGCGATGGCAGGTGGTCTCGAGATCGGCGAGCTGCTCCAGGTACTGCTCGAGCCGGAAGTCGCGCTCGAGCTGAGCGAGGAACGCGTCGAGCGACCCGTTCAGCGCGCCGCTCTTGCCGAGCGCCTCGCGGAACAGGTAGAAGCGGCCGTTGACCAGCGCCTCCTGCTTGGCGATCGCCGCGGCGGTGTCGTAGTTCGAGCGCGAGTTCGTGATGCCGCGCCCGAGGACGTTCTGCTGCTCGTCGACGACGACCGCCTTCGTCGTCGTGGAGCCGAGATCGATGCCGATGAAGCAACGCATGCGAGCCCCCTCAGTGCGCGGCGGCCGCCGCGCGCTTCTGTTTGACCATCTGGAAGTAGCTTTCCAGCCGATTCTTCACGTTGGCGGCCGAGAAGTACCGTGGATCGACGAGGTCGGTCTCGATGAACGCCGCCGGCTTGCCGGTGCGCTTCTCGACTTCGCGCAGGATCAGGAGCTGGCCCGCCGAGAAGCTGTTGCAGCTCTTGATCGAGTTGATCAGCAGGCCGTCCGCCTGGTAGTCGTCGATGTACTTGCAGATCATGTCGATCCGCGACGGCAGGTTGAGGTTCGTGTAGCAGCCCAGGCAGTATTCGGCGAGCGATTCGAGCGGGCGCTCGGCGTCGTGGCGGAAGCCGAAATCGTAGAGGCCGCCGACCTTCGCGTACGTCGAGGTCACGACGACCGCACCCTCGTCGTAGAACATCTTCCAGAAGTCGCGGAAGCTGGTCCAGTTCGGCGGCCCCTCGACGACGAGGCGGTACTTCTCCTCGCCCATGTCGCCGTCCGGCGTGACCGGGCCCTTGCCGTCGCGCACGCGCTGCTCGATCTCCTGGCGCAGCACGCGGTAGTACTGCGTGGCCTCCGGCATGCCGCGGAACGCGGTGAAGATCGGGCCGATGTAATAGACGGCGCCGAAATAGCCGTCGATCGGCGACGGCCGGTGCTTCGCCGATTGCAGCACCGCGACGAGGTCGTCCTCGGCCTTCTGCGACTCCTTCATGTACTGGCGCAGCCGGTCGATGTCGAACTTGACGCCCGAGATGCGCTCGAGCGTCGGGATCACCGTGTCCTTGAGCTGCTTCACGACGTAGTCGCGCATGTTGGGCGCGATCTTGCCGTCGCCCTGGTACGGCACGTGCAGCATCACCGTCTCGCAGCCGTACTTGTGGCGGATCAGCTCGAACCACTTCATGAACGTGAAGCAGCCGGTGTAGGAGAGCAGCAGGATGTCCGGCCTCGGCAGCACCTCGCCGGTGGGTCCGACCTCGCCGCCCATCATCATCCCGAGATCGGCCTTGACGTACGTGCAGACGTCCTCCGACTGGCCGTCGCGCTCGGCGTCCATGATCATCTTGCCGGATTTCTTGCGCAGACCGTTCTGCAGCGCGTTGGTCTCCGGGAGGCTGCGCGCGAAGTCGAAGCACATCAGCAGCTCGTTCAGGTTGCCCGGGACGAACGTCGCCGAGACCTTGCGGCCGGCCTGGCGCGCCGTGGCGAGCTCGTGGTAGTTGCGGTTGATGAGCTCCTTCTGCAGCCACATCGCGTCCTCCTTGACGACCTGCGGCTTCTTGGCGGAGGCGGGCATCGGTGCGGTGGTGGTGGTCATGCGGCGCTCCAGAGCTTGATGGAATCGGCGAACGTGCCCGCCTGCTCGCGGATCGGGGCCATCTGGCCGGTGTTCTCCGCGTACTTGAACGCCGTGTACGGGACCTTGTGCTTCGCGAGCACGTCCTGCAGCATCGGCCGCTCGAGCAGCGCCGGGTCGCAGAACGACGGCGCGGCGAAGATCACGCCCTCGGCGGCGCGCGTCTTGACCTGCTCCAGCAGGAACACGCCCTTGTCCTCGCGGCGCGTGTCGTATTTCGCCGCCGTCGACGCCGAATGGTGGAGGAACGCCTGCGACAGCGCCTCGAGCGGGTTGCCGTCGGCCGGCACGTCGCCCTGCAGCCAGCGCGTCACCAGCAGGAAATCGTCGTCGACGATGTAGCAGCCGGCCATCTCGATCGACTTGATCAGGCCGAGCGGCGGCTGCTCGCAGAACGATCCGGTCAGCACGATGCGCGCGTTGTCCCGCTTCGGCCGCGGCGCCGCGTCGGCGGCGGCGATGTATGCGCCTATCAGCGCCGTATGCTCCTCGGGCGGCAGCACCATGCCGGCGCGCAGCACGAGGTACACCTCGGACGTGGGCGCCTGCCACGGCTTCTCCGACCGGTACGCGTAGAGCGCGCGCACCGCCTCGCGGTTGTCGTTGTAGACGCGGATCGACGCGCGGAGCTCGTCGTCGCCGATCGGCGCCCCGCGCAGCTTGCCGAGATCGTCGCGCAGCACCTCGAGCTCGTGCACGTAGAACGTCCCGCCGATCGCGTCCTCGTAGTTCTGCGGCACGTCGAAGTAGCGGACGTACTTGTCCTTGAACAGGATCTGCCACATCCCGGACAGGTTGCGGATCACGTCGCAGATCGACGGGAACAGCATGCCGTCGAGGCAATCGAGGCGCCCGGTCAGGCCGAGCTCGATCGTCGAGCGCGGGATCCGGCAGATATAGCTCTGGTAATACGCGTCGCCCTGGATCACCTCGAGCTGGTCGCCGCCGCCGAGGATGCCGACAGGCAGCATCCCCGCCGCGTGCACGAGCTCGCGCGGCACGTAGATCGGCATGTAGCCGATCGCCTTGCGGCGCGGCGCGGCGGTCTTCCAGGCCTTGACCGCATTGAAATCGAGATCGTCGAACAGCGCCTGGCAGCGCTCGACGATCGCCCCGACGGAGGTCTGGTCGTTCATCAACGGTGCTCCCACAACGGTTGGCGCCTGGCGAGGAATGCGGCGATCCCCTCGTTCGCGTCGCGCGTCTTCATCAGCGTGTCGACGTACAAGTTCACGAGCTCGTCGAGGCGGCGGCGGACGTCCGCGACGAGCGGGGCGCGCGCGGCGGCGACCGCGCAGGCGAGGGCGGCCGCGCTCTTCGGCGCGAGATGCGTGTCGAAATACGCGAGCGCCGCCGCGTCCGGATCCTCGGCGAGCACCTCGACGAGCCCGATCGCCTTCGCCTCGGTGCCGCTGATCGAGCGACCGGAGAACAGCAGGTCCTCCGCCGCCGCCTGGCTAACCCGGTAGGGCAGCAGGCACGACGCGGCGGGCGCGAACACGCCGAGCTTCATCTCCGGCTGGCCGAGCTGCGCATCCGGCGCCGCGAAGATCGGTCCGCCCGCGAGCGCGACCTCCAGCCCGCCACCGAGGCATTGGCCGCGCACGGCGACGAGGATCGGAGCCGGGAACTCGAGCATCGCGAGCACGAGCGCGTGCAGCGACGCGAGCATCGCCGCGCAGCGGTCGGCGAGGTGCTCCTCGACGCTCGCGCCGAAGCTGAAATGCGGGCCGTCGGCCTCGAGCAGCACGCCGCGCAGCCGCGCGCCGCCGCGAAACTCGCGCAGCGCGCCGTGCAGGGCGCCGATCATCGCGGCGTCGATCAGGTTCGCCTTCGGGCGCGCGAGCCGCAGGCGCAGCAGCGCGCCGTCGCGGTCGAGCGAGATCGCAAGCGGAGCGTGTCCGGTCATGGCGTCAGGCATTGCGCTTGTGCTTCGGCTGGATCGCATCGCAGAGCGGGCCGGCCCAGCCCTCCCCGGCGGCGAGCCGCTGCCGCAGCAGCACGAAGTCGGCCTCGCGATCGTCCTTCGGGCCCTCGTTGAACGCGGTGAAGCCGGCGCGCGCCTCGGTCATCATGTTGAGCGCGAGCCACGCGCGCGAATTCTCCTTGTTGCGGTTCCATGCGTCGAGCTTCGGCTTGCGCAGCTCCTCGAGCGTCTTCGTCGTGCAGTCGGGGAACGTGAGCAGCAGCTTCGCGCACAGCGCCTCGACGCGCTCATCGAGGAGCGACAGGTCGACGCTGCCGCGCGCGAGCAGCGCCTTCCCTTCCTTCGCCGCGTCGCCGCTCTTCGGCTCGCCGAACACGAAACGCCCGTACGCATCGACGATGCGCTCGGTCTCGACGAGCGGGTTGGCGACGAACCTGCCGTCGACCTTGAGCGCCGGCGCGATGTCGGCGAGCATCGCCCAGTGATACGCCTTGTGGGCCGAGAAGGGCTCGCACAGCACGCCTGCGATCATCGCGCGCTCCGCGCCGATGATCGGCGGCAGGAAGTCCGTGGCGCCGCCGATCGGCGCGGAGCCGTGCTTCGGGCCGGCCTGGCCGAAGCGCGCGAGGTCCTGCGCGACCGAGAAGTCGCACGCCATGCCGATCTCCTGGCCGCCGCCGATGCGCATCCCGTTGACGCGGCAGACGACCGGCTTGTCGCAGCCGAGGATCGCCGACACCATGTCGTTGAAGAGCCGCATGTACTGGCGGTACTCGAGCGGGCGTCCGGCGTAGTACTCGGCGTACTCCTTCGTGTTGCCGCCGGTGCAGAACGCCTTGTCGCCTGCACCGGTGAAGACGACGCAGTTGACGTCGCGCGCGTTCGACGCGGCACGGAACGCGAGGATCACCCCCTTCACCATGTCCGTCGTGTACGAGTTGAACTGCCCCGGGTTGTCGAGCGTGATCCACGCGTTGTGGAGGCCGGCGACCGGGGTGCCGTCCGGACGCCGCGCGGGCCGCTTCTCGTAGCGGACGCCGGGGCGACCGATGTCGTCGACCAGGTCGTGCGAGTGCAATTCGGGCAGCGGGACGCGGGGCTCGGGTGCATTCATCGGCTTGCTTCCTTTCTCATGCGGGCACGAGCACGGCCCGCTTGCGGATCTCGTGGCGGTGGACGGCGGCGAAAACGTCGTTGATGTCGTCGAGCCGCCGCGTCTCGACGAAGGGCTTCACCTGGATGCGGCCGTCGAGCACGAGGTCGAGCGCGGGCGGGTAGTGCTCGGGCGGGCAGCCCCAGTTGCCGATCGCGCGCGCATCGAACGCCATCAGGTTCGACAGGCGCACCTCGACCTTGTCCATCGTGAAGCCGACGACCGCGAGCGTCGCGCCGTGCACCAGCAGGCCGAAGGCGGTGAGCTGCCCCGCCGCGGTGCCCGAGCATTCGAAGATGAACCACTCGGTGGCCGGCAGACTCCTGCGGCGCGCGAAGTCCGCGATCGCGCCCTTCAGCGCTTTCGCATCGAGCGCGCGGCTGTCGAGCGTGAGCTCCGCACCGTGCCGCCCGATCGCCTCCAGCTTGGCCGCGTCGACGTCGATCGCCACGACGTGCGCGCCGACCGCATGCGCGATCTGCACGCAATAGCCGCCCACACCGCCCGCGCCGACGACAATCGCGAGGCTCTCCGGACGCACGCCGGCGCGGCGCACCGCCTGGTATGGTGTCGTCACCGCATCGGCGACGATCGAGACCTCGGCGAGCGTCAGGCCCGCGCGCGCGAGCCGCGCGAGGTCGACCTCGCACAAGCCGCGGGCGGGCACGACGATGTGCGTGGCGAAGCCGCCATCGACGTCGTTGCCGGGCATCTTCTGGTGACGGCAGATCGTGGCGAGGCCGCGCGTGCACAGGTCGCATTCGCCGCAGGGCAGCACGGCGGGCACGATGACGGCCTTGCCGAGCCACGCCTGCGCGCCGGCGCCGGCCGCGGCGACGGTGCCGCTGATCTCGTGGCCGAGCGCGAGGGGCAGCGGCCGATTCGTGCGCACGCCGTCGTAGAAGTAGCCGAGGTCGGTGTGACACACGCCGCAGCCCGCGACCGCGACGACGACCTCGCCGGGGCCGGGCTCGACGGCCAGCGGGGTGCGTACGAGCGGCGTGTTCGCCGCGGTCATCTGCCAGCGGTAGCCTTCGATGCGCATGCCTCTCGGATCCTCCTCGGTGCCGCCGGCCGCTGCGGCGGGGGCGGGTTTGCCCGAACGCGATAGTCGGGTATATTGTGGAATTGTGGTACCGCAATACCGGTTTAACGAAGCTGGAGCAATCATCGTCCCGCGTTGTTGCTTGTGCCTTGATCTGCGTCAACGCATTCATCCGGTGCAGATCGTCTACTTTCGACATCGCGCGTGAGGAGCGGAGCGTGGACATGCTGGCAGAAACGGACGAGCGCGGCGCGACGCAGGTCGCGTCGCGGCTGACGAGGGCGGCGCACGACGCGTCGACCCTGTCGATCGCCATCGCGGGCAGCGGCGGCAGCGGCGTGATGACCGCCGGCACGCTGCTGCTCGAGGCGGCGGCGAAGGCCGGGCTGTACGGCCTGATGGTGCGCACGAGCGGGCCGCAGATCCGCGGCGGCGAGGCGGCCGCGCTGGTGCGGCTCGCGCGGACGCCAATCGCGTCGCTCGGCGACGGCTTCGACTTGCTGATCGCGATCGACTGGCAGAACGTGAACCGTTTCGCCGACGAGATCGCGCTCGGCGCGACGAGCGTGATGATCGGCGATCCCGACGAGGGGGAAGCGCCCGAGATCTTTCGCGCGGCCGGTGCGCGCTACGTGGCGCTGCCGCTCAAGAAGATGGCGAAGGCGATCCCCGGTAGCTGGATCAACATGCTGGCGCTCGGGCTCGCGGGCGCGCTGGCCGGGCTGCCGACGCCGACGCTCGAAGCCGCGTTGCGCGCATCGTGGAAGCGGGCGGAGGAGGCGCTGCACCCGAACCTGGCTGCGCTGGCGGCGGGCATTGCCGCGGCGCGGGAGATCGACGGCGTGCCGCGCCTCGCGGGCGCCGCGCCCGCCACGGGCGCGCGCTGGCTGCTGAGCGGCAACGAGGCCGCCGGCTACGGCGCGCTGCGCGGGGGCGTGCGCTTCGTCGCCGCCTACCCGATCACGCCCGCGACGGAAATGCTCGAGTGGATGGCCCCCGCGCTGACGAAGGTCGGGGGGACGCTCGTGCAGGCGGAGGACGAGCTCGCGTCGGTCAACATGATCATCGGCGCCTCGTACGGCGGCGTGCCGTCGCTGACGGCGACCGCGGGACCGGGGCTTGCCCTGATGACCGAGGGGATCGGTCTCGCCGTCGGTGCGGAGGTGCCGATCGTCGTCGTCGACGTGATGCGCGGCGGACCCTCGACCGGCATTCCCGCGAAAAGCGAGCAGAGCGACCTGTCGTTCGCCGTCGGCGGCCTGCACGGTGATGCCCCGCGCCTCGTCCTCGCGCCGACGTCGATCGGCGACTGCCTCGCGACGACGCAGTGGGCCGTGCATCTCGCCGAAGCGCTGCAGGCGCCGGCGATCGTGCTCTCCGACCAGTTCATGGGGCAGTCGCGCGCGATCATCGACCGTCCCGCGGACGTCGACTGGGTCGCGCGACGGCTCACCGCCGCGGCGAACGTTCCCGATTACAAGCGCTACCGCAACACCGAGAGCGGCGTGTCGCCGATGGCGATCCCGGGAACGCCCGGCGTCGTCTACACGGCGGACGGCCTCGAGCATACCGAAGCGGGGATCCCGAGCAGCCAGGCGCGCGACCACCGGCTGCAGCTCGACAAGCGCCAGCGCAAGCTCGCCGAGCACGACTACGGCGCGTACTGGGCCGATGTCGACGGCGACGGCGATGCGGCGGTGATCACGTTCGGCTCGGCCGTGGGTCCGGTGCGCGAGGCGCTGACGCGAGTTGCCGAGCGCGGCGCTCGCGTGCGGTTGATCGCCCTGCGCCTGCTCGCGCCCGCGCAGCCCGAGCGGCTCGCCGAGGCGCTCGACGGAGCGGCGCGCGTGCTCGTCGTCGAGCAGAACCACGGCGCGCAGCTATTCCGCTATCTGCGCTCGATGTACGACCTGCCGATGCCGTCGAGCTTCCACCGGCCGGGTCCGCTGCCGCTGCGCCCCGGCGAGCTCGCCGAGGCGATCCTCGACTGGTGCGCGGCGCGCAAGGGGATGCTGTGAACGACATCGCGACGTCCGCGCCACGCACGGCGCAAAGCTACAAGTCGAGCTACAAGCCGATCTGGTGTCCCGGGTGCGGCGACTACTCGGTGCTGAGCTCGGTCACCAAGGCGCTCGCGAAGGTCAATGTGCCGCCGGAGGAGGTGGTCGTCGTCTCCGGCATCGGCTGCTCGTCGCGCATTCCGGCCTACACGAACTGCTACGGCTTCCACGGCGTGCACGGCCGCTCGCTCGCCGCGGCGACGGGACTCAAGGTGGCGCGGCCCGAGCTGACGGTGCTCGTCGCGAGCGGCGACGGGGACGGCTATTCGATCGGCGGCAACCACTTCCTGCACGCGTGCCGGCGCAACGTCGACCTCACGTACATCGTGATGGACAACCACGTGTACGGCATGACGAAGGGGCAGCCGTCGCCGACCACCGAGCCCGACTGGGATTCGAAGCTGTCGCCGGGCGGCACCGGATTGCGCGTGTTCCATCCGCTGGTCATCGCGCTCGCGGCGGGCGCGAACTTCATCGCGCGCGCGTTCTCGGGCGATCCGAACGGCACCGCGGAGATCATCGCGCAGGCGATCCGCCATCCCGGCTTCTCGTTCGTCGAGATCCTGAGCCCGTGCGTCACGTTCCGCCCGGAGCAGCGCGAGTGGAAGGAGCGGGCGCGTCCGGCACCCGTTGCGCCGACCGACGATCCGGCGCGGGCGGCACGCCGGCTGATGACCGACGACGGCTTCAACATCGGCGTGCTGTTCGAGGGCGACCGCTCGAGCTACCCGCTCGACCACGACAAGCCCGCCTGCACGCCGGCTGCGCTCGAGCAGGAGTTCATGCTATGACATCCGATGCCAAGGCCGGCGAACCCTTCGTGGACGCACCGGGCAGCGAGCCGGCGGCGCGGGCAGCCGACGATGCGCGCGAGCACGCTCCGCGCACGCTCCCCGAGCTGATGGCGCTCGCCTTCGCGATGGAGAGCGAAGCGGCGGGTCGCTACGCCGAGCTTGCCGACGCGATGGAGATGCACAACAACGTCGACGTCGCCCGGCTCTTCCGCAAGATGGCCGGCATCGAGACCGGGCACGCGCAGGCGATCATGCAGGAAATGGGCTGGCGCGAGGCCCCCGGGCACGTCGCATGGGACGCCGAGCTGCTCGAAGGCCCGGAGACGCCGCTCGCCGAGGACATTCACTACCTGATGCAGCCGTATCACGCCCTCGAGATCGCGCTCGCGTGCGAGGAGCGCGCCGAGCGCTTCTTCGAGCGTCTCGCCCGGCTCGCCGACGTCGACTCGGTGCGCGCGGCGGCGCGCGCGATGCAGGCCGAGGAGCAGGAGCACGTCGCGCTCATCCGCGCCTGGATGGCGAAGGTCGAGAAGCCGGCCGACAACTGGTCGGACGATCCGGATCCGCCGCGGTATACCGACTGAAGCCGCGGGAGCGGTCCCCGCTCGCGATAGACCGACTGAAGCCGCGGGAGCGCCCGTCGCGCGCTCCCGACCGCCGTTCGCGCCTTGCGCGCTATCATCGTCCCGTCACGGGGCGACGCCCAGGGACCGCAGCGCACGGGGGGACGAGCGACAGATGACACGGCTGACCGACCGCGAGCTCGCCGCCGACTCGAGCAACCCGCTCGAAATGGACGGCATCGAATTCGTCGAGTACGCCACGAGCCGGCCGCAGGCGCTCGGACAGGTGCTCGAGATGATCGGGTTCCACCCGGTCGCCAGGCATCGCTCGCGCGAGGTGCTGCTCTACCGGCAGGGCGAGATGAACGTGATCGTCAATGCCCACGCGGAGCGGGGGTCACGCGCGGTGCAGCCCGCGGAAACGCCGGTGATCGCGGCGATCGCGCTGCGTGTGCGCAATGCCGCCGCCGCGTGCCGCTACGCGGTCGAGCGCGGCGCCTGGATGGTGCCTTTCCACGTCGAGCCGATGGAGCTCTACATTCCCGCGATCCACGGCGTGGGCGCGACGCGCATCTATTTCGTCGACCGCTACCGCGACTTCTCGATCTACGACATCGATTTCACTCGCAACCCCGGCGTCGAGGCGCACCCGCCCCCGCTGACCGGCCTGCGCTGGTTCGGCATCGTCCAATACATCGGCGCCGACCGGATGGCGGACTGGACGACGTTCTATCGGGAGCTGTTCGGCTTCCGGCTGCTGCCCGACGAGCAGCGCTATGGCATCCTGCCCAAGGGGCACGTCCTGCAAAGCTCCTGCCGGCGCTTCTACCTGCAGCTCATCGCCCCCAAGCCGGAAGCGTACGACCTGGAGCCCGAGGAGATGCTGCAGCGCGTCGGCTTGGGCACGCCCGACGTGCTGCGCACGGTCGCCGCGCTGCGCGAGCGCGGCGTCGACTTCGTCGAGTCGCCGGGCGTGCACTCCGAGACGCGGGGTGCGCTGACGCAGGGCTACCTCGGCGGCGTCATGTTCGAGCTCGTTCACGATGAGCGCGGTTGATCGCAGTGGCGACGTCCCCGTGGAGGGGCCGCTTCCCAACATCGCCGACTTCGGGATGGACACGATCTCGCTCGCCGGAACGCTGCCCGCCAGGCTGGCGGCGGTGCGAGGCGCCGGTTTCTCGCAGATCATGCTTTCGGCGCGCGACGTCGTCGGACACGCCGGAGGGGTCGACGAGGCGGTGCGTGCGGTGCGCGCCAGCGGCCTGCGCGTCACCGGCTTCCAGGTGCTGCGCGACTTCGAAGGCCTGTCGGGCCATCTCCACGATTACAAGGTCGATGTCGCGAAGTCGATGCTCGAGATGTGCGATGCGCTCGGCGCGGACGTCCTGCTCGTGTGCTCGTCGACGTCGACGCACGCGACGAGCGACCCGGACGCCCTGGCGCGCGACCTGCGCAAGCTCGCGATGCTCGCGCTGCCGCTGCGCATCAAGGTCGCCTACGAGGGACTGTCGTGGGGCCGGACGATCAACGAGTTCACCAGCGCGTGGGACATCGTGGGCCGCGCCAACGCGCCCAATCTGGGGATCGGCATCGACTCGTTCCACATCCTGGCCACGCGGACGCTGCTCGACGATCTCGACGTGCTCGATCCTGCGAAGATGTATCTGGTGCAACTCTCCGATTTCATGTGGCAGGAGGTGCGCACCGTCGAGGAGCGCGTGACGACCGCGCGCCACTTCCGCGTCTTCCCGGGCGAGGGCGTGCATAGCGACGCGCTGGCCGACCTCGTGACCCGGCTCGAGCGCATCGGCTACCGCGGCCACTACAGCTTCGAGGTCTTCAACGACGACTACCAGCAGATGCCGCTCGCGACCGTCTCGGCGCGCGCGCGCCGCGCAGCGCTCTGGCTGAGCGAGGACGTGCTGCGCCGAGCGGCGCCCTTGCCGGGTCGCGCGCCCCTGCGCGACGGCGCGCCTTGAGTGCGGGCGTTTCCAAGGGCGGCGGCTTGCCCGCTGCCCTGGAGACGTCGGCGTTGACGGACTCCGAGCGCGCCGCCGCGTCGTGACGCCCGCCAAGCACCGAGGAAGCCCCCGAGTTGATCCAGATCAAGAATTTCGAAAAGTCCGACCGGCCGCCGGCCGCGGGTACTAGCAGTTGTAGTAACGTCACGGTCCAGATACAAGATGTTGTATCTGGTACCGGAGAAACCCCGATGTCCAGCCCTGCCGCTCCCGCCCGCCTCGCGCAGGTGGCCGTCGTCAAGCGCGACGGCAAGCGCGTCCCGTTCGACCTCGCCAAGATCGAATCCGCCATCGCCCGCGCCGGGGCGGCGACCGGTGAATTCGGGCCCGCCGAGGCGACGCGCATCGCGCGGCTGCTCGCGCGCACGCTGTCGCGGGGCGCCGGCGCGATCCTCGCGGTCGAGGCGATCCAGGACGCGGTCGAACTGGCGCTGCTGCGCGCGCGGCACCTGCGCACGGCGCGCGCCTACATCGTCTATCGCGAGCAGCATGCGACGTTGCGCGCGGACAAGCAGACGATGGTCGACGTCGCGGCGTCGGTCAACGAGTATCTCGAGCAGCAGGACTGGCGCGTCAACGCCAACGCCAACCAGGGCTATTCGCTCGGCGGCCTGATCCTCAACGTGTCAGGCAAGGTCGTCGCGAACTACTGGCTGTCGCATGTCTATTCGCCCGAGGTGGGGCGCGCCCACCGCGAGGGCGACGTGCACATCCACGACCTCGACATGCTGGCGGGCTACTGCGCGGGCTGGTCGCTGCGGCAACTGCTGCACGACGGCCTGAACGGCGTGCCGGGCAAGGTGGAGGCCGCGCCGCCGAAGCACATGTCGAGCGCGGTCGGCCAGATCGTCAACTTCCTCGGCACGCTGCAGAACGAATGGGCGGGCGCCCAGGCGTTCTCGTCGTTCGACACGTACATGGCCCCGTTCGTCCGCAACGACCGCATGGGCTACGACGAGGTGCGGCAGTGCATCCAGGAGCTGATCTACAACCTCAACGTGCCATCGCGCTGGGGGACGCAGACGCCGTTCACCAACCTGACGTTCGACTGGGTGTGCCCCGAGGACCTGCGCGAGCAGATCCCGGTGATCGCCGGCTGCGAGATGCCGTTCACCTACGGCGACCTGCAGGCCGAGATGGACGTCATCAACCGCGCGTACATCGAGGTGATGACGGCGGGCGACGCGAAGGGGCGCGTGTTCACGTTCCCGATCCCGACCTACAACATCACGCGGGACTTCGACTGGGACCATCCGAACACCGAGGCGCTGTTCGCGATGACGGCGAAGTACGGGCTGCCCTATTTCCAGAACTTCATCAATTCGGAGCTGAAGCCGAACATGATCCGCTCGATGTGCTGCCGCCTGCAGCTCGATCTGACCGAGCTCCTGAAGCGCGGTAACGGCCTGTTCGGGTCGGCCGAGCAGACCGGGTCGGTGGGCGTGGTCACGCTGAATTGCGCGCGTCTGGGCCATCTCTACCGCGGCGACGAGCGGGCGCTCTTCGCGCGCGTCGACGAGCTGACCGAGCTCGCGCGCCAGAGCCTCGAGGTGAAGCGCAAGGTGATCCAGCGGCACATCGACGGCGGCCTCTTTCCGTACACGAAGCGCTACCTCGGCACGCTGCGCAACCACTTCTCGACGATCGGCGTCAACGGGATCAACGAGATGATCCGCAACTTCACCGCCGATGCCGACGACATCACGACGCCGGGCGGCACCGCGCTCGCGCTGCGGCTGCTCGACCACATCCGCGCGCGCATCGTGCGCTTCCAGGAGGAGACGGGCCACATGTACAACCTGGAGGCGACGCCGGCCGAGGGGACGACGTACCGTTTCGCGAAGGAGGATCGCAAGCGCTATCCCGGCATCCTGCAGGCCGGCACCGCCGCGATGCCGTACTACACGAACTCGTCGCAACTGCCGGTCGGCTTCACCGATGACCCGTTCGAGGCGCTCGAGCGCCAGGAGCCGCTGCAGCGGAAGTACACCGGCGGGACTGTCCTCCACCTGTACATGAGCGAGCGCATTTCGAGTCCCGCCGCCTGCAAGGCGCTCGTGCGGCGCGCCTTGACGCGCTTCAGCCTGCCGTACATCACGGTGACGCCGACGTTCTCGATCTGCCCGAAGCACGGCTACCTCGCCGGCGAGCACGAATTCTGCCCGAAGTGCGACGACGATCTGCGTGCGCGCAAGCGCCGCGAGCTCGCCGCCGCGTGACGGCCGCACCCGGCCGCGGCGCGAGGCACCGCGCGTTCCGTGGCCCCACCCCGAGGAGAGAGCCGCATGAATGCCATGACCGAAATCCGCCACCTCGACATCGCGCTCGCCGACAGCGAGCGGCAGCGCTGCGAGGTATGGACGCGCGTGATGGGCTACCACCGTCCGGTGGCGTCGTTCAACATCGGCAAGAAGGGCGAGCACTGCGAGCGGCGCTTCTTCCGCGAGGCCAACGCGAACCTCGGATGCGGCACGGCCACGCGCTGAGCGCACCGGCGCGTCGCGCGACGCGTGCCGAGGCGTTGCGCATCGGCGGTCTCACCGCGCTGTCCACGACGGACTATCCCGGCCATCTCGCGGCGGTCGTGTTCTGCCAGGGGTGCCCGTGGCGGTGCGGCTACTGCCATAACCCGCACCTGCTCGCGGCGCACGGCGCGGCCGGGATCGGCTGGGATCACGTCGCCGCCTTTCTCGGCCGGCGCGCCGGCCTGCTCGACGCGGTGGTGTTCTCGGGCGGCGAACCGCTCGCCCAGGCCGCGCTCGCCGCCGCGCTGCGCGCCGTGCGGCGCATGGGGTTTCGCGTGGCGCTCCATACCGGCGGCGCCTATCCGCAGCGGCTCGCGCAGGTGCTGCCGCTCGTCGACTGGATCGGTTTCGACGTCAAGGCGGCGTTCGCCGATTACGCGCGCATCACCGCCACCCCCGGCAGCGGCGACAGGGCGCTCGCCAGTGCGAAGCTCGTGATCGCGAGCGGCGTCGAGCACGAGTTCCGCACGACGGTCCATCCGCGGCAGCACGCGCCCGAGGCGCTGGCGCTGCTCGCGGATCGGCTCGCGGCGCTCGGAGTGCGCCGCTACGTGCTGCAGGAGTTTCGCGCCGCCGGCTGCGCCGACGCGGGGTTGCGCGCCGACGTGCCGCCGTCGTTCATCACCGATGCGTGGTGCGCGCGGGTGGCGCCGGCCTTCGAATCGTTTGCCGTGCGCCGCGGCTGAATGCGGCGCGCGCCGCGACGCCGCGTGCGGGCGCTACGCTGGCCCCTGCGCCGCGCGGAGCCGATCGTTGATCGCCACCAGCACCGTCAGCAGCAGCGCGGCCGTCAGGTTGTGCGCGAGCACGACCGGAAGCTTGAAGTGCGTCAGCACCGAGGTCGCGCCGAGGGAGATCTCGAGCACGACGAGCGCGGCGAGCGCGATCGCGTACGGCCTTGCACGGTCGCTGCGGATCAACGCGACCGCGAGCACCGCGGCGAGCGCGAGCACGACGTGCGCGCCGACCCGGTGGGCCCAATGCAACGACGCCAGCGCGTCCGGCCGCACGATCGCGCCGGAGGCGTCGACCGCGAGCGCGGTGAGCGGATCGAGCACCGCGAGCAGCGATCCCGGCGGCGCATCGGCGCCGCAGAGCGGAAACGCGGGGCAGGCGAGAGCCGCGTACTTGGCGCTCACGAGCGCGCCGAGCAGGATCTGGCCGATCACCGACGCGAGCGCAAGCGCAGCCAGCGCGCCGAGCCAGGGCCGGGTGGCGCCATTTCGCACGTCCGGCGCGCCCGCGTCGAGCGTCGTCTGTCGCAGCCACCCCATCAGCGCGAGCAGGGCGAAGCCGCCGCCGAGATTGGCAATCGTCACCGCCGGCAGCGGCGTGGCGCTCGCCGACTCGGAGGACACCGCGCCTATCGTGGCGAGTCCCGCGGCCACCGCGAGCCCGGCGCCCGCGATCGCCGCCTGGCGGGTGAGCCGCGGCCGCTGGACCGCGGCGACGGCGGTGAGCGCGAGCAGCGCCGCACCGACCGCGCTCGCTGCGAACCGGTGCGCGATCCGCGCGCCGCGCTGCGCCAGCGTCGCCTCGCCGGCGGGCTGGATGCGTCCGTAGCAGGCGGGCCAATCCGCGCACGACAGACCGGCCTGGCCGAGCCGCAGATACGCGCTCGAGACGATCACGACGAGCACGAGCGCGGCACCGGCGGTCGCGAGCAGCCGCAGCAGCCGCTGCACCGACGCCTGGCCGACGCTGCCGTTCATGCCCGTACCCGACGACCCCGCGCAACCGCCTGCAGCATCACGAACACGAACAGGATTCCGCCGACGATCGCGATCAGGCCGCCGACGCCCATCAGCGCCATGCCGGCGATCTCCTGCGTCGTGCGCAGCACCTGCTCGCTGCCCGCGACCTTGCGCTGCACGCCGTACCCGCCCGACCAGACGAGCCCGGTGATGTGCAGCAACTGGCCGCCGCCGTAGACGTAGGGTTGCCACGTCGCGAGCCGCGTCGAAGGTCGTGCGTGGCCCAGCGCCGGCAGCAGCAGGTACGCAAGTCCCATCAGCGCGATCGTCACGCCGACGATGCAGCCGTGGTAGTGCGCCGGAATCCGCACGTTGCTCCCCTCGATCAGGAACCCGATGATGCCGCCCGCGCCGAAGAGCGCGATCGAAGCGATGAGTGCCGCGCGCAACGGCCGCGCATCGGACGCGACGCGGCCGCGCCGCGCCAGCGACCACAGCACCGCCACCGCCACCGGAGGAATGGCGAGCCCGCCGCCGAAGCGCATCAGCCACGTCAGCAGCCGGTGGTGCTCGACCGACCCCACGTCGTAGGCGAGGTAGATCACCGGCGTCGCGAACACCGAGACGAGCCCGATGCCGAACAGCAGCGTCACCACGCGCGGCGAGAGCGGCACGCGCGCGCCGCAGGCGTCGGCGAGCCACAGCCACGCGACGAGCATCAGCAGCGCCCACGTGAACTGCAGCACGTGACCGCCGCCCCAGAACACCAGCTCGTAATAGGCCCTGGCGTCCAGCGCGCGCGGGACGGCGGCGAGCGACCATCCGAATGCCAGCAGCGCAACCGCGGCCGATACGAGCGACGCGTTGAGTCCGAAGCGCAGCGCATCGCCGCCCGAGAGCCATACGCGCACGCGCGGCGAGGTCGCCATCCCGCGCACGACGACCAGCGCGACGCCGAGCGCGAAGACGACGAGGCCCGCGAGGAACAGCGGCTCGTCGAGCACCGGGATGTAATTGGCCATCACCGGCCGGCCCTCGCCGACGAAGGGGGCGAGCGCGATCGCGACCGTGCCGGCCGCCGCGAGCAGGAAGCCGAGCATCCCGGCGCCGATCGCGCGCTTGGTGCTGTTCAGCGTCCAGAGCATGCCGGCGAACGCGAGGAACCAGACGAGGACCGACAGGTCGACGTGCGCGACGAGCGCGACGTGGAAGAAGTCGGCGACCGGGAACACGCGCGCAAGCCCCGGCGTGCGCGACAGCACGAGCAGGATCGACAGCACGCCCGACGCGATCAGCGCCGCGAGGCCGAGGCCGAGCCAGCGGTTGGCGAGCGTGCGGCGCGCGCCGGCGGGGATCTCCAGCGCGTAGCGGTGGACCGCCTGCGCATCGGGCACGACACCGACGGCATCGGAGACGGCCACCTCGGTCATGCCGCGAGCTCCCTGCGCTTGATCGTCGACGGCGGACGGGTGCTGCGCACGGGAAGCGCCCCCAGTGCGCAGCGAAAGCGCTCGAGCTCCCGGTGCAGCGCGGCAGCGTCGAAGCGTCCGCACCACGCGATGCGCACGCGCTCGGGCGGCACCGTCGCGCGCAGATGGGGTTCGCGCTCGGCGCGCATGCGCTCCTCGGTCCAGCGATTGCCCAGTCGATACGCGCAGTCGCCGTCGCGGCATCCGGTGACGAGAACGCCGTCGGCGCCGCTGCGCAGCGCATACTCGACGAAGGACGGCGGCAGCATGGCCGTGCACGGCAACGACAGCGTCGCGGTATCGCGGGCCGGCACTGCGGCGACGTCGGCCGCGCAGTCGCAGCCGAACACGACGATCCGCGGCGTGCCGCGGAGGGCCGCGAGCGTGCGCTCGAGCTCGTCGCGTAGCCCGCCGATCGGACGCTGCGGCAGGTCGATGCCCGTCGCGAGCTCGTCGACGCTGCGAAACGGCGTCGACGACGGGCACGCGCCGGCGCAGATGCCGCACGCCGCGCACAAGTCCGCGTCGACGACCGCCTCGCGCGGCAGCGGCTTGCCGTCGGAGCGCGGCCGCATCGTGACGGCGACATAGGGACAATCGGCGAAGCAGCGGCCGCAGCCGTTGCAATTGGCGAGATCCACCTGCGCGACCGGCGGCCGCTTCGCGCGCGGCAGCCACGGCAACAGCGCGAGCACGAGCGTCGTGCCGCCGACGAGCACCCACAGCAGCGTGGCCGACGACGCATAGAGCAGCGGATGGATCGCCTGATAGAGCCAGTCGAGCCGCAGCGTCGCGGGGACCAGCGACAGGTCGGCGGGGACATCGCTCACCGCCGGCTTGGCGAGCGAAAGCAGCACGAGCGCGCAGGCGAACCCGAGCGCGAGATCGCGCGGAGGATTGGTCCGCGGCCTGCTGATGCGCTGGATGTGGATCCACATCCCGAGCAGCAGCGCGAGCGGGATGCCGATGTGCAGGAAGATCAGCAGCGAGAACAGGCGATTGCTGACCGCGGCACCGGTGATGAAGTTGCGCGTCAGCGGCTCGCCGAACAGGGGCAATTCGTCGAGCCACTCGGTCGTCGCGATCAGGCTGAATTGCGCGAGGCGGTCGAAGACGAGCCAGTACCCGCCGAGGCCGGACGCGTAGACGAGCCACAGCAGCGGCACGCCGCTCACCCACGAGAACCAGCGGAATCCCTTCGCGTGGCCGCCGAGCCATTCGCGCGCCAGATGCAGCAGGACCACGAGCGCGAACGCGTCGGACGCGTAGCGATGGAGGCTCCGCGCGAGGCCGCCGAGCGGCCATTGACCCTGCGTGATTCGTTCGACCGAGGCGTGTGCACCGGCGACGCTGGTGTCGAACGCCGCGTAGACGTACGCACCGGTGGCCGCGACGATCCAGAACAGGAAGAACGCCGCGGCACCGAGATGGCGCCATGGATTCGCGCGCGCCCCGAACGCGCGATCGAACGCGAGCTCGATCCGTTGCAGCGCCCGTTCGAGCGCTGCGCGCGTTCCGGCGCCGGTCGCTGCGGCGTGATTCGCGGGCATCGCGGTGAACGCCTCAGCTACGGAACACGAATCCACCCTGCGCCGGGTCGAAGTCGATGACGACGACGCGGCCGGCGGCGAGGTCGATCGTCGCGTCGCGCGTGAACGTGAAGGCGCCGCTCGGGCCGTCCGCGAGCCGGGCGCCGATCCGGTGGACGCCGGCCGCGACCGGGACGCGGCGATAGATCGTCGACGCGCCGTCCTTCGCGAGGCCCGACGGCGGGGCGACGACGCGGAACAGCGGCGCGCCGTCGAGCGTCACCTCGACGGTGACCGGCACGCGCTCGCGCGGACAGACCGTCTGCGCGCGCATGTTCGGCGCGAGCTTCGCGAGCTCCTCCGCCGAGCGCTCGCGGCAGGCTTCCTTCCGCTGCCCGGCATGCGTCAGCGACACCTTGAGCAGCGCCTCGCCCGGCGGCAGATGCACGTAGGCCGGCGACGTCGACAGGTAGCCGATGAATGCGACGAAGGCCGCGTACAGCAGCGCCTGGGCGGCATAGCGGAGCACTAGGCTCCCCCCAGCTTGACCATCTCGGCGGCCGCCGTCCGGCGCTCGCGGTGCGGCGCGAGCCTGAACGCGTCGGAGAAGCAGTCGTCCTGCGTGAGCCCCTGCGCCGCGAACGCGGGATGGGCCGCCTCGACCATCTGCACCGAACCGCAGGCGTAGAGCTGATGCCCGGAGAGGTCCGGATAGTCGTGGAGGATCGCCTGGTGCACGAGCCCGGTGCGGCCCTCCCAGCGGTCTTCGGGCCGCGGATCGGAGAGCACCGGGACGAAGCGGAAGTTCGGATGCTCGGCCGCCCAGCGCGCCGGCAGGTCGGGCAGGTACAGGTCCTTCCTCGAGCGCACGCCCCAGTACAGGACCATCTCGCGCCTGAGCCCCGCATGGAACGCATGCTCGAGCATGCTCTTCACCGGCGCGAAGCCGGTCGCGCCGGCGACGAAGATGATCGGCTTGTCGCTGTCCTCGCGCAGGAAGAACGAGCCGAGCGGGCCCTCGAATTCGAGCACCTCGCCGACCTTCATGTCGGTGAAGACGTGCGTCGTGAACTTGCCGCCCGGCACGAGGCGGATCTGCAGCTCGATCGTCTCGCGCTGGTGCGGCGCCGTCGCGAACGAGAAGCTGCGCTTCTGCCCGTCGTCGAGCACGACGTTGATGTACTGGCCCGCGTAGAAGCGCAGCGGTTGCTCGCCGACGAGCGCAAGGCGCACCTGCATGACGTCGTCGGCGAGCCGCGTCAGCGCGATCACGCGCGCGCGATGCTTCTGGACGGCGATGCCGCCGAGCGCGCGCACCGGGACGTATTCGAGCTCGACATCGGAGAGCGGCGTCGCGCAGCAGGCGAGCGCCTTGCCGGCGGCGATCTCCTCCGCCGTGAGCGCCTCCGACTGGTAGATGCCGTAGTCGACGCGCCCGGAGAGCAGCGCGCACTTGCACACGCCGCAGCCGCCGTTGCGGCAGTCGAACGGGAACGCGATGTCGTCGCGCAGCGCGGACTCGAGCAGCGTCTCGCCTTCCTGCCCGGCGACGATCCGGTTGTCCGGGTGGATCATCAGGTGGAACTCGCCCTTGCGGCGGCGCAGCTTCGGCGGCAGCCATGGCAGCAGCACGAACAGCAGCGTCCCCCCGCCGACCAGCAGCCATACCGCGCCCACCGACCACTTGTAGAAGAGCGGAAAGATCGGCAGGTAGAACCAGTCGAGCTCGAGCGTGGATGCCACGGTGCCGAGATTGGCCACGCCCTGGCTCACCGCGGGCTTGACGAGCGACAGCACGACGAGCGAGGCGCCGAGCCAGCCCATGATCCGGCGCGGCGGGTTGGTCTTCGCGCCGGGCACGCGCTGCGTGTGGATCCACAAGAGCGCCAGCACGCCCAGCGGGAACCCGATGTGCAGGAACGACAGCAGCGAGAACAGCCGGTCGTTGACCGCGCCCTCGAAGATGAAGTTGCGCACCAGCGTGCCGTTGAACACCGGCAGCCAGTCCAGCCATTCCGCGGTGCCGACGGTGACGAACTGCGCCAGCCGGTCCCACGGCAGCATGTAGCCGTTGATGCCGGAGATATACACGAGCCACAGCACGACCACACCGGAGATCCACGAGAACCAGCGGAAGCTGCGGTAGCGGTCGAAGACGAAATGCCGCGTCAGGTGCAGCAGCATGCCGAGCACCATGCCGTCCGAGGCGTAGCGATGGAGGCTGCGCATGACGCCGCCGAGATACCATTGCCGGTGCGTCAGGTATTCGACGGAGGCATTCGCTTCCTCGACGCCCGTCTTGAAGAAGATGTACAGGTAGAGCCCGCTGGCGATGACGATCCAGCACAGGAAATACGTGATCGCGCCGAGGTAGTAGAGCGGGTTGTTTGCTTCGCCGAAGGCGTGGTTGAAGACGCGCTCGACGTGCATGAACAGCCACTGGCCGCCGCGCTGGAGCTGTCTCAGCATCCGGCGAACCGCGCGGGATCGGGCGAAGGAAAGAACCCGGCGGCGGCAGAAATCCACGCGCCACCGCCGGGCGGAGGAGAGGCTTGCATGAACGCGATGCTACCAAGCGCGGCCGCGCTCGCGGTATGACCTGGATCAAGCGTCGCCGGAGGGTGGGATCGCGCGGCGCGGAGCCGCTGCGCGAGGCAGGTCAGGCGACGCTGCGGCGCGCCTGCGCGCGGCGCTGCCGCCGCCATTCGCGCGCGAGGTAATGGACGATCGCGCCAAGCACCGTCAGCCCGGCGAAGATCTCGATGAAGAGCGCGTAGTCGAGCCGATATTTTCCGGTGAGCGGGTCGTACACGGTGCACAGCACGCGCACGCGCTCGAGCAGCCCGGCGAGGTCCTGCACGGGCGCCGGTGCGCCGGTCGACACGGCACGCAACGCGCCGACCAGCAGCCGCGGTTCGAACGCATCGCCATAGATCTGGCGCGCGATGCGGCCGTCCGCATCGACCAGCGTGACCTGCGCGATATGGTCGAACCCGCCGGGGCTCGCGTCGTAGACGAAGCCGAAGGTCCGTGTCAGCGCATCGACGCCGCCCGCGTCAGGCGAGAGCACCTTCCATTGCGGCCGATCGATCCCCTGCTGCCTGGCGAACTGGCGCATCGCCGCCGGATTGTCGAAGGGCAGGTTGAAGCCGACGGTGGCGACGCTGAACGCGTCCTCGCCGAGGGCGCGGCTCGCTTGCCGCACCGCCTGGTCGAGGAAGCGCGTCGCCGTCGGGCACACCTGGCTGCAACCGGTGTAGACGAAGCTCACCAGCAGGGGCTTGCCGCGGAAATCGGCCAGGCGCACCCGATTGCCGCCGCCATCGGTGAAACCGTAGTCGCCGGCGGCGCGGCCGATCGCCGCCTGGCTCTCCCGCATCGCCGTGTCGTAGTCGAGCGCCGCCGCGGGCGCGACGAGACCGAGCGCGCAGGCGAGCGCGCACAGCGGGCGCCGCAGCGCGGCGAGACGACGGCGCGCCGCCGATCGCGGCGTCCGGTGCTGCGCCTCAGTGCAGAAGCGTCGCATCGACGATCGCCGCGGTCAGCAGCAGCGTGAGCTGCGTGAGCGAGGCGTGGAAGTTCGCCATCGCGGTGCGCCGGCCGGGATCGCGGACGAGGTCGATGCTCTTGCGCAGAAAGTACGCGCCGCTGCCGGCCGCGGTGATCGCGTACAGCCACGACAATCCGTGCCACGCCGGCACCAGCGACGCTGCGACGAGAAGCACGGTGCCCGCGAGAATGGCCCGGGCGGCACGCGCGTCGCCGACGACCGCCGGCAGCATCGGCACGCCCGCCGCCTCGTAATCGCTGCGGAAGGCGATCGCGAGGCTCCAGACGTGCGGCGGCGTCCACTGGAACAGCACGATCGCGAGCCACAGCGGCGTCCAGTCGAGCCCGCCCGGCGTCACCGCCGCAGCGCCGGCGAGCACCGCGAAGCTGCCGGCGAGGCCGCCGATGACGATGTTGAGCCAGGTCCGGCGCTTCAGCCACACCGTGTAGACGACGCCATAGACGAACGCGCCGAGGAACGTGTAGAGCGCGGCGAGCGGATTCGTCGCGAGCGCGGCGACGACGACGGATCCGCCGCACATGAGGCCGATGACGGCGAGCCAGGAGCGCGAGTGCGCGAGCCTCCCGGTGACGAACGGCCGCCGCCGCGTGCGGCCCATCCGCGCATCGATGTCGCGCTCGACGTACTGGTTGAAGGCGCCCGCCGCGGCCGAGGAGACGACGACGGCGAGCGCGAGCAGCGCGACGCGCCAACCGGCGGGCGCCGCACCCGGCGTGACGGCGAGCCCGGCGAGCGCGGTGAACCCGATCACCAATCCGATGCGCAGCTTGAACAGATCGAAGAACAGGGCGATCCGATTCATCGTCGTGGCGGTCGTCGTGCGTGACGAGGTCGGTGTCGGGCGGCGGTCAGGAGGCCGATCGTGACCGCCGCCCTCCGCTTCCGGTCAGGAAAGCGGCCACACCGTTGACAGGTACTTCCAGTTGACGAAGTAGTAGAGGACGAACGCGACGAGGAACACCAGCGCGAGCGTGAACGTTCCCGGGGCGACGAAGCCGCCGATGCCGATGTTGCCGTGCCCGGTGATCGCCGCCGCGACCGGCTGGCGCGCCGGCGGCGCCGCGCGGCCTTCGCGCACGCTGACCGGCCGGTGGCCCGGCGACTCGATCGGCTTGCCGAAGAACACGCTGCCGACGGTGATCAGCAGGTAGGCGATGCCGCCGACGACCGCGACGAGGCCCGACAGCGCCATGATTCCCATCATCAGGTACGCCGTGCCGGCGAACTCGTAGCCGAGCGGGTTGCCGGCGAACGTCATGTCCCAGTGGCGGCGCGGCACGCCGAGCGTCCCCGCGCCCATCATGAACAGCGCGAACGAGCTCATCCCGAGGCCGAACAGGTACGGCTGCCACTTGGCGAGACGGGGGAACATCACCTCCCGCCGGAACAGCGTCGGGATCAGGAAGTACGTGAGCGCCATGAACGCGAGCGTCGTGCCGACGACCACCGTCGCGTGGAAGTGCCCGGGCACGTAGATCGTGTTGTGGATGATGAGGTTCAACTGCTCGGTGCCCATCATCACGCCGGAGATGCCGCCGAGGAAGCCGAAGCCGATCAGCGAGATGAACATGCCGGAGAACGCCGGATTGCCCCACGGCGCCTTGCGCAGCCACTCGAAGAGGCCGCGGTCGAAGCCCTTCTGCCGCTGCGCGACCTCGATCGCGCCCGGGACCGTCAGCCCGTGCACCATCGACGCGAGCACGGCGAGGTACATCGCGTAGCTCGTGTTGAAGATCTTCCAGTTCGACGTGAGGCCGGGATCCGTCAGCAGGTGGTGCGCGGAGGCGAGCTGCAGGAAGAAGATGTAGAGCAGGAACGCGCCCCGCGACACCTTCTCCGACATCGGCTTCGCGCCGAACACGATCGCCGCGATCGCGTACCAGATCGAGACGTGCGCGGCGACGTTGATCTGCTGCGAGCTGTGGCCGAACGCCCACCAGACGGTGCGGTACATCAGCGAGTCGACGTAGGGAACGAGGCCCAGCGACCACAGGAACGTCGGGATCAGGATGATCGCGCCGGAGGCGATCGTGAAGACGGCGATGATGCACGCGGTGACGGCGCCGAAGGTCACGAGCGGGAGCGACCCGTTGTACGTCTTCTCGGCGCGCGCGACGACCAGCGTGCCGAAGAACACGAAGCAGCCGATCAGCGCGCCGACGGCGAACAGGATCAGCCCCAGGTAGAACGCGGGGTGCGCGCCCATCGGCACGTACGAGGTGAACATCACGCTCGAATCGCCGCGGAACACCGCGACGTTGTTGACGAGCGCGCCGATCACCATCAGCCAGAAGCCGGTCCATGCCCAGCGCGGCGCGGCGATCCGGCAGCGCAGCAGCACGCTCGCGCAGAAGTACAGCACGGCGATCTCGAAGAAGATGATCCAGAACACGAGCATGTCGAGCCCGTGCGCCGTCAGCGTCAGGTAGAACCAGTCGGCCGGGAGCAGGTGCACGGCCGGCCAGCGGGTCAGGATGACGAGCAGCGCGAGCACGCCGCCGACCAGCAGCGAGACGACGCCGGCGACCGCGTTCCAGCGGATCAGCTTTTCGCCCTGCTCGTGGAACGTGAGTCCCGTCGCCGGGTCGGTGCGGAAATTGCGGTTGATCACGATCGACGCTCCCTCATTTCTTCACGACGTAGAGCCTGCTCGCCATCGTGTGATGGTTGATCCCGCAGTACTCGTTGCAGACGATCGCATAGGTGCCGGCCTTGGTCGGCGTCACCGTGACGACGTGCTCGTAGCCGGGGTGAACCTCGATGTTGATGTTCTCGGGCTGCAGCGAGAAGCCGTGCAGGAAGTCCATCGACGCGAGGTGCAGGCGGTAGGTCTTGCCCTCCTCGAGCTCGAGCATCGGCCACCACGCCCACAACCGCGCGATCAGGTAGGCGTCGCCGCCGGCGGGCGGGCGCACGACGGGGATCTTCAGGTCGGTCTCGGTGCGGACGGTGTTCTTGTCGACGAATTCCTGGGTCTTCTTCGCGAACGCGTCGGCGGTGGTCTTGTAGGCCTCGTTCGACAGGTTCTGCTTACCGTAGACGTGCCAGTACGGCATCATGAAGAACATGATCAGGCACCAGACGAAGGCGATTGCGATCCACGTGCCTTCGACACGGTCGAGCGGTTGCCTCCACCAGATGCGCTCGGTGGGCGATTGGATGGCGCTCATGCGTCGGCTTCCCTGTGGTTACTCGGTTTGCATGCGTTGTCATTTCGCCATCGGAATGCCGACGATCTCCATCACGCCCCAGATGATGTAGAGGACGGTCGGCATCGCGACGCCGATGAAGAGCAGCAGGAACGGGTTGTCGAGCAGTTGCTGCATCGCGGGGATCGGCTCGTCGAACTCGTCTTCCTCCGACGCCTTCGCATTGACGGCAGTCTTCGCACTCTCGCTCATCGCCATGCTCCTTGAGGTTCGCGAATCGCGCAGACGCGACGCCGGGACGAGCCGGCGCCGCTTGCGCCACGGTGGAATTTAGGCGAGGCCAGAATGGCCGCACTTGACGCGCATCAAGCAAAGGTCACTTTGGTGCGTGTCAAATGACGGCGTTGCAACAGCATAGGCGCCGGGACCGGCGCGGAAGGACCGGATGCGAACGGACGTCCTGGAGCTCGCTATCGCGTCGCCGATCTACGAGCCGGCATTGCGGCGGGCGCAAGCGCCGCAGCGCGCGGTCGCGCTGTGGCTGTTCGCGTGCTGCGCGCTGGTGTTCGCGATGGTCGTCGTCGGCGGGGTTACGCGGCTCACGCACTCCGGCCTGTCGATCGTCGAATGGCAGCCGATCGTCGGCACGCTGCCGCCGCTCACCGACGCGCAATGGCAGGGCGCGTTCGTCAAGTACCAGGCCACGCCGGAGTATCGGCTCGTGAACCACGGCATCGACCTCGCGGCGTTCAAGGGCATCTTCTGGTGGGAGTATTTCCACCGGCTCCTCGGCCGGGCGATCGGCGTGGTCTTCCTGTTGCCGCTCGCGTGGTTCGTGGTGCAGCGCCGCATTCCGCCGCGGCTCGCCCGGTCGCTCGCCGCGATCTTCGTGCTCGGCGGGCTGCAGGGCGCGATGGGCTGGTACATGGTGCAAAGCGGGCTCGTCGACGATCCGCGCGTCTCCCACTTTCGCCTGACCGCGCACCTCGGGCTCGCGCTCGCCATCTTCGCGGCGATGCTCTGGATCGGCCTCTCGCTCGCGCGTCCGGTGCGCGCCGTCGACGGCGGGCCGGCCGGGCTGCGCCGCGCCGCGGCGGCGCTGGCCGCGCTGGTGTTCGTGATGGCGCTGACCGGCGGCCTCGTGGCGGGATTGCGCGCCGGCTTCGCATACAACACGTTTCCGTCGATGGACGGCCACGTCGTGCCGCCGGAGATCCTGATGCTCACGCCGTGGTACGACAATTTCCTCTACAACATGGCGACCGTGCAGTTCGATCACCGGCTGCTCGCGTGGGCGCTCGCGCTCGCCGTGCCGCTGTTCTGGTGGCGCGTGTGCCGCAGCGGGACCGCGTCTCGCGCGGCCCGCATCGGCGCGGACCTTCTGCTCGTCATGCTGATCGTGCAGGTCGCGCTCGGCATCGCGACGCTGCTGTTGCGCGTGCCGGTGCCGCTGGCCGCGCTGCACCAGGCGGGGGCGGTGCTGCTGCTTGCCGCCGCGCTGAATGCCGCCCACACGCTGCGCGGATGAGACCAATCGACGACGGATCAGGCGATGGCGACGATCGAACTCGATGTGCGGGGGCTGCAGGCGCCCGAGCCGCTGGAGCGCGTGCTCGCGGCGCTCGATCGGCTGGGTGATGGCGATACGCTGTTGCTGAAGATCAACTGTCATCCCGTTCCGCTGTTCCGCATCCTGGAACGCAACGGCTATACGCACGAAGAATGGCCCGGCACCGATTCGCTGCTCGAGATCGCGATCCGCAAGCGCTCCCCATGATGGTCCAGGAGCAGGCGCCCGACTTCGCCAAGTGGCTCAGGGAGATCGGCCGCGGGCCGCACGCCGCGCGCCCTCTCGACGCCGAGGCGGCGCGCGGGCTGTTCGCCGCCATGCTCGCCGGCACCGTGCCGCCGCTCGAACTCGGCGCGATCCTGCTCGCCTATCGCGTCAAGGGCGAGGCGCTGGCGGAGCTGACCGGCTTCATGGCGGCGATCGAGCAGGAGCTGACGTGCCTCGAGCCCACGGCCGACGGATTGCGTCCGGTCGTGCTGCCGAGCTACAACGGCGCGCGCCGGCTGCCGAATCTCACCCCGCTGCTCGCGCTGCTGCTGCGCCGCTACGGGGTTCCCGTCCTCGTGCATGGGATGATCGACGAGGAGGACAGCTTCGGCCGCGTGACGACCGCCGGCATCCTGTGGGAGCTCGGCGTCGAGCCCGCGGCATCGATCGCCGACGCGCAGCATCGGCTCGCGCGCGACGCCATCGCCTACGTTCCGACGGAGCTGTTGTCACCGGCGCTCGCGACGCTGCTCGCGCTGCGCCAGAGAATGGGTCTGCGCAGCGTCGCGCACACGCTCGCCAAGCTGATCGATCCGTTCGCCGGCGCGGGCTTCCGCGTCGTCGCGGTGACGCATCCGGACTATCTCGCGCGGATGCACGAGTTCCTGGCGGCAACGCGCGCGAACGCGCTCCTGATGCGCGGCACCGAGGGCGAGCCGTTCGCCAATCCGCGACGCCAGCCGCGTCTCGAGGTGTTCGAGTCCGGCGCCGCGACCGTATTCTTCGATGCGGAAAGCGCACCGGCGCCGGCCGCGCTGCCCGCAACGATCGACGCCGTGACGACCGCGGCGTGGACGGCCGGCGCGCTCGCCGGCGAAAACCCGATCCCGCAGCCGATCCTGAACCAGCTCGCCTGCTGCCTGCATGGCGCGCAGCCGCCGCGGCCCGCGCGCCCCGCCGATTAGAATCGGAGCCTGTCGACGGGCTCCGGCGAGCCGTGCTCAGCCGTGGTAGGCGCGCAGCTTCGCGGCGTCGACGATCCGGATCTCGCGGCCCTCGACGGTGATCAGTCCGCGTTCCGAGAGGTCGTGCAGGATGCGCGAGAAATGCTCGGGCGTGACGTTGAGGCGCGAGGCGACGACCGCCTTCGACGTCGGCAGCGTCAGCACGTAAGGATCGTTCGTCTGCGCCTGGCCCTCGTCCTGGCGCAGCAGGTAGCCGATCACGCGCTCGGTCCCCGATTGCATCGAATAGGATTCGACGTCGCTGATCAGGCTGTGCAGCCGGCGCGAAAGCCCGGCCAGCATCTTGCGCGCGAAGGCCGGATCGCGGTCGATCTCGTCGAACACGACCTTCTTCGAGACGTGGAGCAGCAGCGAGTCGGACAGCGTCTGCGCCATGACGATGTAGGGCTTGCCCATGAACATCAGCGCCTCGCCGAACGAATAGCCGGGCGCGACGATCTCGACGACTTTTTCGCCGCCCTGGGGCGACAGGAAGGCGAGCTTGACCTGGCCGTAGACGACGAGGTGGAAGCCGACGCAGGGATCGCCGCGATTGAACACGATCTCCCCGCGCGGCACGTGCAGTTCGGTTGTCCCGGTCGCAATCCGGTCGAGCTCCTCGGCCGCCAGCTCCTCGAACAGCGGCAGGCGGGACAGGAATGCCTGGGTCGTGATCTTCGGACGCGGCAAGGCGGGGCGGCGCGGTGGTGGGCGGCGCGCGCAAGCGTAACATGGCAAGCCCCGCGGCGTATCAGGCGCGGGCCGGGTAGGTGATCGTCGTTCCCTCGACGCAGGCGAACGGCGTGAGCTTGTGCGCGTCGGTCTTCAGCTCGCTGACGATCTCTTCCGTGCGCACGCCCCGCACGAGCAGCGCGTCGGCGATGAGCGAGCGGTGGCAGCGCCAGGGAACGGCTTCGGCGCACATCACAGCGAGGGTCTGCTCGCGGGCGAGCGCGAGCAGCAGCTCGAGGTTCTCGGCGAACGCCGGCGTCTGCATGTAGTCGGCATAGCCGCGGAACGAGGCATTGCGCCAACCGGCGTTCGGCGAGCCCGCGCCTGCACGCCGGAAGCCACCGAGGCCGGGAAAGCGGGCATAGCGGATGCCGTGCGCCGCGAGCGACGCGGCCAGCGCCTCGGCGTTGAACTGCGGGTTGTGGCGCGAGCGCGGCACCGTGCGCACGTCGGCGAGGCTCGTGACCCCGTGGGCCGCGAGCAGCGCGATGAAGGCTTCGATGGGCCGCGTCGAATGGCCCACGGTATAAACGATGCTCGGCTTCATGCGGCTCGCCTGTGGAGGCTCGGACGATGGCACTGCGACAACTCCTCGGCATCGAGGTGCCGCTCATCCAGGCGCCGATGGCCGGCGTGCAGGGCAGCGCGCTCGCGATCGCCGTGTCGAACGCCGGCGGGCTCGGCTCGCTGCCCTGCGCGATGCTCTCGGCCGAGGGCATGCGCAGCGAGCTTGCGGCAATCGCGGCGCAGACGTCGCGGCCCTGCAACGCCAACTTCTTCTGCCACACGCCCCCGCCGATCGATGCCGATCGGGAGGCGGCATGGCGCGACACGCTCGCGCCGTACTATCGCGCGTTCGGCATCGATCCCGCGTCGATCGGGACGGGTCCCGGCCGCGCGCCGTTCTCGAGCGACACGGCCGAGATCCTCGCGACGTTCGCGCCCGCCGTGGTCAGCTTTCATTTCGGCCTGCCCTCCGACGAGCTGCTCGCGCGGGTGCGGGCGATCGGCGCGACGATCGTCGCGTCGGCCACGACCGTCGACGAGGCGCGCTGGCTCGAGTCCCGGGGCGTCGATGCGATCATCGCACAGGGGCTCGAGGCGGGCGGGCATCGCGGCATGTTCCTGTCCGACGACCTGACGACGCAGGTCGGCACGCTGGCGCTCGTCCCGCAGATCGTGCGCGCCGTCGGTGTACCGGTGATCGCCGCCGGAGGCATCGCGGATGCGCGTGGCGTCGCGGCGATGCTTGCGCTCGGCGCCGCCGGCGTCCAGGTGGGTACGGCTTATCTGCTGTGCCCCGAAGCGACGACGAGCGGCATTCACCGCGCCGCGCTCGCGAGCGATGCCGCCCGCCATACGGCCGTCACGAACGTGTTCACCGGGCGCCCGGCGCGCGGCATCGTCAACCGGTTGATCCGCGAAGTGGGCCCGATCAGCACGCGTGCACCGGCCTTTCCACTGGCGACCGCGGCGCTCGCGCCGTTGCGGGCGGAGGCCGAGCGGCGCGGGTCGGGCGACTTCTCGCCGCTCTGGTCGGGCCAGAATGCGAGCGGCTGCAGGCACGTGCCGGCAGGAGAGCTGACGCGAGCGCTCGCCGGCATTTGACGCGCGCGCCGGCAATCGGATGGCGCGGCCGACCGCCGGGCACGCGGCCACCTGCGACGCCGACCCTAGGCGAGCCGTATGCCGACGTCGTAGCTCGCGGCGTAGCCCTCCCCGGTGCTCACGACGTCGAGCTGCAGCTCCCTTCCGCCCCGGCGATAGAGGCCGTCGCGGTCGTTGCGCGTCCTGCGCTCGCCGCGGCCCGCATACGGCGCCTGGCCATGCACGCGATCGGTCAACGCATCGTCGAAGTAAAGTTGCGAAGTGAACTCGCTCGGCCGGCCCGCCGCATGCGCACGCACCTTGAAGTGGATGTGCACGGCGCGCCCGGGATAGGCCCCGGGGTAGATCGTCGTGAAGCGAACCCGGCCGCTCGCATCGGTCATCTGGTAGCCCCGCAGGAATTTCGACCCGCGGGTGCGAAAGCCCATGTCGTCCGCGTCGGAATAGACGCCAGCGGCATCGCAATGCCAGATGTCGACGATCGCGCCCGCAACGGGAGCGCAGCGCGCGCCTTCGACCGCAGACACGCGCAGCTGCAGTGCCAGCAAGGCTCCCGGTCGTGCCGATCCGTCCTTCGGATCGCTGCGAATGTCCGCGCGGTCGAGACGCTCGTCGACGAAGTACGGACCCTCCGTCTGCGCGGGCGTCAGCACGCACGCCGGCGGCGGGTCGGACCGCGCAACCTGTGCGAATGACCTTGCCGCGAGGAGCACCGCGCCGGTCGCGCCGAACGCGGCGAGCGCCGCGCGGCGGGTCCGCGTCCGCCGCGCCTCGGGATCATCGTGCATAGTGTCTCCGCCCGGCCGCAACGCCGCTTGTCGCGCTCGCCATCCGGCCTCATGTTCGAACTTCTGCTGCAGCGCCTGGCCGAAGTGTAATCCCTGCGATGTCCCGGATGCTCGTCATCCTGATCCTGCTCCACGCGTACGTCGGAGCGCGCCTGCTGCCCGACCAGCCGTTCGGAGCGATCGGCACGATGCTCGGCATGGCGATGCTCGTCGCATCCGCCGGCCTGATCCCGTTCGGCTTTCGCGCGCGCCGCGTCGCGCCGCGGCGTCGGCCCGACTGGAAGCTGTGGGCGGGCCTGACCGCGATCGGAGCGTTCTCGTCGTTGTTCGTGCTGACGCTGCTGCGCGACGCCGGCCTGCTCGTGGCGATCGCGCTGCACGCGGCCTTCCCGGACGCCGTTCCGCTCGGGTCGCTTCTGCGCTGGAGCGCCGTCGCGGTGCCGGCGCTCGCCGCCCTGGTCACGCTGACCGGTTTCGTCAACGCGCGCCGCGTCGCGGCGGTGCGCTCGATCGACATCCCGATCGAGTCGCTGCCGCCAGCGCTCCACGGGTTCACGATCGCGCAGATCACCGACGTCCACGTCGGGCCGACGATCGGGCGCGCGCACGTCGAGGCGATCGTCGGCGTCGTCAATGGTCTGCGCGCCGACCTCGTCGCGATCACCGGCGATCTCGTCGATGGCACCGTGCGCCATCTCGCGCATCACACGGCGCCGCTCGCGCATTTGACGGCCCGGCATGGCACGTATTTCGTGACCGGCAATCACGAGTATTACTCCGGCGTGCGGCCGTGGGTGGCCGAACTGCGTCGCCTCGGCGTGCACGTCCTGCTGAACGAGCACGTCGTGCTCGATCACGACGGGGCGGCGATCGTCGTCGCCGGTGTCACCGATCACTCGGCCCATCACTACGATTCGCAGCATCGCAGCGATCCCGCCGCGGCCATCGCGGGGGCTCCCGAGGCCGTGGGCATGCGGCTGCTGCTTGCGCATCAGCCGCGCTCGGCGTTCGCGGCGGTGCGCGCCGGGTTCCATCTGCAGCTCTCGGGACACACGCACGGCGGCCAGTTCCTGCCGTGGAATTTCTTCGTGCGGCTGCAACAGCCCTTCACCGCAGGACTGGGGCGGCTCGGTACGCTGTGGGTCTACACGAGCCGCGGCACCGGCTATTGGGGCCCGCCGAAGCGCCTTGGCGTGCCCTCGGAAATCACTCGCATTCGCCTCGTGCCCGCGTAGTCGTTGCCGTGTTCGACAAATCGGAGCTAGCGGCCGTGATCCCAGTTCCTGTAGTCGATGCTTCCCGAGTCGTAGCGTGCACGGTCGTCGTAGCGCCAGTACCACCGATCGCGATGGTAGTAACCGCGGTCGTAGCGGTCGCTGCGGTAATGCCGATCGCCGTAATAGCCGTGGTACCCACCGTCGTAGTAGCCGAGCGGTACGACCGCACACCCGGCCAGTGATGCGGTCAGAATAAGCAGCGCCAGCATCGCTTTCATGTCGAAGTCCTCGCCAACCGGCTGTTTCGCCGTACAGTTGCAACTTTCGGCGCCGGTCCCCGGAAGCGCTAGCAGCGGGCGCCCCAATGCGGCGTCGGGCAGACGCCTACTCGTCCTCCAGCGAAAGGAGCTTCCATGGCCAATCCGTTCGTGCACGTCGAGCTGCACACGAAGGATCTACCGAAGGCACGGCAGTTCTACCAGAGCCTGTTCGGGTGGCAGTTGCAGGACACGCCGATGCCGGGCGGCGGCGGCACCTATACGATGATCGACGTCGGTGAAGGCGTCGGCGGCGGCATGATGACCGACGCCGATGCGCCGCCAGCCTGGCTCGCCTACGTCGGAGTCGACGACGTGCGTGCCAAGACGGCGCAGGCGAAGTCACTCGGCGCAACGGTGCTGCAGGATGTCCTGCAGGTCGGCGAATACGGGACGATGAGCGTGATTCGCGATCCGTCGGGAGCGACGATCGCGTTGTGGCAAGCCATGCCGAAGAGGTGATCCCTGCCGGCGAGGGTCCGGGCGCGGCGGCCGTTGCGCGGCGGCCGTTGCGCGGCCGACCTCGCCGCGGCCCCTCACTTGCGGCGGCCGTACATGCCCGTGAGCGTCGCCTTGCCGAGCGCGTTCGCGTTGACCATGAAGCCGATCAGCGACGCCTTCGCATCGCTCGGCACGTCGAGCTTCGCCACCTTCAACGCATACAGCGTGAAGACGTAGCGGTGCGGCTTGTCACCCGCCGGCGGGCACGGGCCGCCGTAGCCGGGTGCGCCGTAATCGGTGATGCCGCTCGCCGCGCCCTGCGGCAGCGCCGATCCGTCGCCTTTGCCCGCGCCCTTCGCGAGTTCGCTCGTGCCGGCCGGAATGTCGTAGACGAGCCAGTGCCACCAGCCCGCGCCGCCGGTCGGCGCGTCCGGGTCGTGCACCAGCAGCGCGAAGCTCTTCGTGTCCTTCGGCGCGCCGGTCCACTTGAGCGCAGGCGAGACGTTCTGCCCGGTGCAGCCGAAGCTGTCGTACGCCTGCTCGTCGTGCAGCGTGCCGCCGGGCGCGAGATCCGGGCTCGTCAGCCTGAACTGCGCCTGCGCCGCTTCCGCCGCGAGGCCGAATGTGGCGATCAGGGTGGCGGCACGAACGATCATTTCCGCGATCATCGCAATCTCCGGGGTCGGGTGGACGGGACGTATATTGTGCATGCATTCGGCCAACCGACGGAGGGATGCGATGCAGGACGAGCAAACGCGGATCGAGCACGATCTTCTCGGCGATCGCGCCGTGCCGGCCGCCGCCTACTTCGGCGTGCATACGCTGCGCGCCATCGAGAACTTCCCGATCACCGGCAACCCGATCTCGATCTATCCGGACCTCGTTCGCGCGCTGGCGTGCATCAAGCAGGCCGCGGCGCTCGCGAACCGGGAGTTGCGCCTGCTCGACGAGGAGCGCGCGGAGGCGATCGTGAAAGCCTGCGAGCAGATCCGCGACGGCAGGCTGCACGGCGAGTTCGTCGTCGACGTGATCCAGGGCGGGGCGGGCACGTCGACGAACATGAACGCCAACGAGGTGATCGCGAACCTGGCGCTCGAGCACCTCGGACATCGGCGCGGCGAATACCCGTACCTGCATCCGAACGAGCACGTCAACATGAGCCAGAGCACCAACGACGTCTATCCGACGGCGCTGAAGGTCGCCTGCTACTTCGGCATCTTCCGGCTGGTCGACGCGATGGCGGTGCTGCGGCGGGCATTCGAGGCGAAAGCGGAGGAGTTCCGCGACGTGCTGAAGATGGGCCGCACGCAACTCCAGGACGCGGTCCCGATGACGCTCGGCCAGGAGTTCTCGACCTACGCGGTGATGCTCGGCGAGGACGAGGAGCGGCTGAAGGAGGCGGCGATGCTGGTCCGCGAGATCAACCTCGGCGCGACGGCAATCGGCACCGGCATCAACGCACACCCGGAGTACGCCGCGCTCGTCTGCAGGCGGCTTTCGGAGATCACGGGCATTCCGCTCGTCACGGCACCCAACCTGATCGAGGCCACGCAGGACTGCGGGGCATTCGTCCAGCTCTCCGGCGTGCTGAAGCGCGTCGCCGTCAAGCTGTCGAAGACCTGCAACGACCTGCGGCTGTTGTCGAGCGGCCCGCGCGCCGGCCTCGGCGAGATCAACCTGCCGCCGATGCAGGCCGGCTCGAGCATCATGCCGGGGAAGGTGAACCCGGTGATTCCCGAGGTCGTGAATCAGATCGCTTTCGAAGTGATCGGCAACGACGTCACGGTGAGCTTCGCGGCCGAGGCCGGGCAACTCCAGTTGAATGCGTTCGAGCCGATCATCGCGCACAGCCTGTTCAAGAGCGTCACCCACCTGCGCAACGGTTGCCTGACGCTCGCCGAGCGCTGCGTAAAGGGGATCACTGCCAATCGCGAGCGCCTGCGCTCGATCGTCGAGCATTCGATCGGCGTGGTGACGGCGCTCAATCCGTACATCGGCTACGCCAATGCGACGCAGGTTGCCCAGGAGGCGCTCGCGACGGGCCGCAGCGTGTCCGAGCTGGTGCTGGAGCGGAAGCTGCTGTCGAAGGAGCGGCTCGACGAAATCCTGCAACCGGAGGTATTGACGAAGCCACGCCCGATCCTCGAGGCGCGCGAGTAGCGGCCGACGTGCACCGCGCGCCGCTGTTGCATATCGGCGCGAGGCGCGCGAAGATGTTTCCCTCCACGAGGGAAGGAAGTCCCCAGGTCCCGTCCGCGGCGTCGGCGGCCTCGTGCCGACGCACGCGCCCGCGGCGTCTTCGGCGGCGTGGACGGAACCAGAACAAGCGCGAACGCAAGCCGTCCCGGAGAAAGCCATGGGCATCATGAACGACCACGATCCGGTCGAGACGCAGGAATGGATCGACTCGCTGCGCGCGGTGGTCCGGCATGCGGGCGTGGAACGCGCGCGCTTCCTGCTCGCGAACCTGCGCGACGAGGCGCGACGCAGCGGCGCCCAGCTCCCGTTCACGGCCACCACGCCCTATGTCAACACGATTGCGCCCGAGCGCGAGGAGCGCTCGCCGGGCGATCGCGCGATCGAGCATCGGATCCGCTCGGCGATCCGCTGGAATGCGGTCGCGATCATCCTGCGCGCGAACCGCGAGTCCTCCGAGCTCGGCGGGCACATCGCGAGCTTCCAGTCCTCGGCGCTGCTCTATGACATCGGCTTCGGTCACTTCTGGCACGCGCCGACCGACGCCCATGGCGGCGACCTGCTCTACGTGCAGGGACACGTGGCGCCGGGGATCTATGCGCGCGCGTTCCTCGAGGGCAGGCTCAGCGAGCAGCAGCTGCTGAACTATCGCCAGGAAAGCGAAGGTCACGGGCTGCCGTCCTACCCGCACCCGTGGCTGATGCCGGAGTTCTGGCAGTTTCCGACCGTGTCGATGGGCCTCGGCCCGCTGATGGCGATCTACCAGGCGCGCTTCCTCAAGTATCTCGAGGGGCGCGGGCTCGCGCCGACCGGCAACCGCAAGGTCTGGGCCTTCATCGGCGACGGCGAGTGCGACGAGCCCGAAACGCTCGGCGCCATTTCTCTCGCCGGCCGCGAGCGGCTCGACAACCTCGTGTTCGTCATCAACTGCAACCTGCAGCGGCTCGACGGCCCGGTGCGCGGCAACGGCAAGATCATCCAGGAGCTCGAAGGCGTGTTCCGCGGCGCGGGCTGGAACGCGATCAAGGTGATCTGGGGCTCGGGCTGGGACCCGCTGCTCGCGCGGGACACGAGCGGGCGGCTCGTGCAGCGGATGGAAGAGTGCGTCGACGGCGAGTACCAGGATTTCAAGAGCAAGAACGGCGCGTACGTGCGCGAGCAGTTCTTCGGCAAGTACCCGGAGACGCGGGAGCTCGTTGCGGACATGACCGACGACGAGATCTGGGCGCTGCGGCGCGGCGGCCACGATCCGGCCAAGGTATACGCGGCCTATGCCGAGGCGAGCCGGCACCGCGATCAGCCGACGGTGATCCTCGCCAAGACCGTCAAGGGTTACGGGATGGGCGAATCCGGCGAAGGCCAGATGATCGCGCACCAGGCGAAGAAGATGACCAACGATGCGCTGCGGCAGTTTCGCGACCGCTTCGACATTCCCGTCCCGGACGAGCGCCTCGGCGAAGTGCCGTTCATCACGTTCGACCCGGGAACCGCCGAGCGGCGCTACCTCGACGAGCATCGCGCGGCGCTCGGCGGCTTCCTGCCGCAGCGGCGCCGCCGCTCGACGCCGCTGGCACCGCCGCCGCTCGCGACGTTCGAGCGGCTGCTGCAGGCGACGGGCGAGCGCGAGATCTCCACGACGATGGCGTTCGTGCAGATGCTCGCCACGCTGTTGCGCGACAAGACGCTCGGCAAGCACATCGTCCCGATCGTCCCGGACGAGTCGCGCACGTTCGGGATGGAGGGGATGTTCCGCCAGCTCGGCATCTACTCGGCGGTGGGCCAGCTCTACAAGCCGCAGGATGCCGAGCAGCTCATGTACTACCGCGAGGACAAGAAAGGCCAGGTGCTGCAGGAAGGGATCAACGAGGCCGGCGCGATGTGCTCGTGGATCGCCGCGGCGACGTCGTACAGCACGAACGACCTGCCGATGATCCCGTTCTACATCTACTACTCGATGTTCGGGTTCCAGCGCTTCGGCGATTTCGCGTGGGCGGCCGGCGACAGCCGCGCCCGCGGCTTCCTGCTCGGCGGCACGGCGGGGCGCACGACGCTCAACGGCGAGGGGCTGCAGCACGAGGACGGCCACAGCCACATCCTCGCGTCGACGATCCCGAATTGCGTCGCCTACGATCCGACGTTCGCCTACGAGGTGGTCGTCATCATCCGCGACGGCATCCGCCGGATG
>DASURV010000084.1:0-3888 GCA_036375455.1 Casimicrobiaceae bacterium
AGGCCGACCAGCAGCGAGTGGAAGTACGTCCCCTGCCCGTCGGGGGACAACTCCCAGAAAATGTGCCAGTTCCAGTTGTAGTTCATCGACCCCGGCGGCGCGACGAGAACGGACGCGGCACCCTACCACACAAATGCGAAAACGGGGAGCCGAAGCTCCCCGCGCGATACAGCGATGCGGAAAAAGCGATTACTTGTAGTGCGCCGGGTCGCCGCTGTCCGTCGGATTCGCGAACACCTTCTTCAGCGCGTCGCTCTCCGGCACGTTGAGATTCACGCCCTTCGGCGGAATCGGCGACAGGAACCACTTCTTGTAGATGGCGTTGATCTCGCCGCTCTTGTAGAGCTTGGCGGTCGCGTCGTCGACGATCTTCTTGAACCCCGGGTCGTCGCGGCGGAGCATCGCGCCGTACGGCTCGACCGACAGCGCGTCCGCGGAGATCACGTAGTCGGCAGGCGCCTTCGAATTGGCGACGAGGCTGTAGAGCAGGATGTCGTCCATGAAGAACGCGCTCGCCCGATCGGTCTCGACCATCAGGAACGCCTCGGCGTGGTCCTTGGCGGTCAGGATGTTCATGCCGGCGTTCTGCGAACCATTCATCTCCGTGATCTGCTTCAGGTTCGTCGTGCCCGACGTCGAGACGACGGTCTTGCCCTTCAGGTCGCCCCAGGTCTTGAAGTTGTTCGCCTTCTTCGACACGAAGCGATTCGCCGTCAGGAAGTAGGTGTTGGTGAACGCGACCTGTTTCTGGCGCTCGAGGTTGTTGGTCGTCGAGCCACATTCGAGATCGACGGTGCCGTTGGCGATCAGCGGGATCCGCGTCGCCGACGTGACCGGGTTGAGCTTGACCTGCAGGTTCGGCATCTTGAGGTCGGCCTTGATCACGTCGACGACCTTCAGGCAGATGTCGAGCGCGTAGCCGACGACGTTCTGCTTGTCGTCGTAATACGAGAACGGAATCGACGAGTCGCGATGGCCGATCGTGATCGTGCCGCTGTCCTTGATCTTCTTGAGCGTCGGCGATTCCTGGGCGATGGCCGGTGCGGCGCAGAAAGCGAGCAGCGCGAACGCCAGCGTGAAATTCGTGGTGCGCATGCAGTTGACTCCTGGAGGTAGGGGGCCTCTTGGCCCGATGACCCGCCGGGCGGGTAGGCGGCACGGATTCTACGGGCGACGGGCCCGAATGTCCAAGCTTCGCGCAAGAGGATCAAGGGCTGCTGCCCCGAACGCGGGCGGGCGTGGATTAAACTGGTCCGGACATGCCCGTTCGCATCGACCTCACGGCCGATCGGCTCGCGCCGGTGCTGCCGCTGCCCACGCTCCGGGACGTCGAGCGTCGCCACGCCGACGAGCCGCTGATGGAGCGTGCAGGCGCGGCGGCTGCCGACATCGCGGACGCGATGCTCGCGCGCCACCGCGGCCCGATCGCGGTCCTGGCCGGCCCCGGCAACAACGGCGGCGACGCCTGCGTCTGCGCGCGTCGCCTGCACGCGAGCGGATTCGATGTCACCGTCGCGTGGGCGGCCGACCCCGCGCGCCTCGCGCCCGCGGCCGCTGCGGCCTATGCGGCAGCATCCGCCGCCGGTGTTCGCTTCGTGCCGGCGCCGCCGTCGCGACGGCCCGAGCTCGTCATCGACGGGCTGTTCGGCATCGGCCTTTCGCGTGCCGTGGGGGCGCCTTATGACGGATGGATCGAATGGGCCAACGCGCAGGCCGCGCCGATTCTCGCGCTCGACGTGCCGTCGGGACTCGACGCCGCGACGGGCGTCGCGCATCGGCCAACGATCGCCGCCGCCGCGACCGCGACGTTCATCGCGCTGAAGCCGGGACTGCTGACGGGCGACGGTCCCGATCACTGCGGCGAGCTGTCGGTGCACGACCTCGGGCTCGACGTGACCGGCGTCGCCGCCGGCGTCAAGCTCGAGTGGCGGCCGCTCGCACGCGACTTGCCCGCGATCCTCGCGCGGCGAACGCGCAAGGCGCACAAGGGGACGTTCGGCCGCGCATGCATCATCGGCGGCGCGGAGGGACTGGTCGGCGCAGCGCTGCTCGCCGGACGCGCGGCGATCCGGCTCGGCGCCGGGCGCGTCGTCGTCGGCCTCGCGGCTCGCAATCCGCCGCTCGTCGACTGGGCATCGGCCGAGTTGATGCTCCGCGATGCCGCGAGTGTCGGCGACGACTACGACGCGTGGGTCGTGGGCCCGGGTCTCGGCGGCGGCGAGCGCGCGCACGCGATCGTCGCGAAGTCCGCGGGCCAGGCGCAGCCGCTCGTGCTCGATGCCGACGCGCTCAACGCCATCGCCGTCGATGCGACGTTGCGCGATGCGGTGGCGCAACGGACGTCGCCGACGCTCGCGACGCCGCATCCGGCTGAAGCGGCACGGCTCCTGCGATCCGACACCGCTGCCGTGCAGGCCGATCGCGTGGGTGCCGCAACCGACATCGCGTCGGCGTTGCGCGCGCACGTCGTGCTGAAGGGCGCAGGCAGCATCGTCGCGCGCCCCGACGGCTCGTTCGACGTCAATGCGAGCGGCAATCCCGCTCTGGCGACCGCGGGCTCGGGCGACGTGCTCGCGGGCATCCTCGGCGCGCTGCTGGCGCAGGGCATCGCCGCGGAGGATGCGCTGCGCATCGGCGTGTGCGTGCACGGCGCGGCCGCCGACGCCCTCGTCGCCGAAGGCATCGGGCCCCTCGGTGTCACCGCATCGGAACTGATCGACGCCGCGCGCGCGCTCGTGAACGAGGCGACACGCAAGCCCGCGAAGCGATAGGCGGCACCGAAAGAGTCAGGGCAGCAGCAGCGTCGAACCGGTCGTCTGCCGGCCCTGCAGCGCGCGATGCGCGTCGGCCGCCTGCGCGAGCGGGAACGTCTGCGGGATCTCGACCTTGATCCTGCCGGATTGCACCATGCCGAACAGTTCGCTCGCCATCGCGCCGAGCGACGCGCGATCGGTCGCGAAATTCACGAGCGTCGGCCGCGTCGCGTACAGCGAGCCCTTCTGCGCGAGCAGCATGAGGTTGAACGGCGGCACCGAGCCCGAGGCGTTGCCGAAGCTCACGAACGTCCCGCGCGGCGACAGGCAGTCGAGCGACGCCGGAAACGTCTCCTTGCCGACGCCATCGTAGACGACCGGCACGCCCTTGCCGCCGGTGATTTCCTTGACGCGCTCGACGAAGTTCTCGCGCGTATAAACGATCGTATGCGCGCAACCGTGGTCGCGCGCGAGCTTCGCCTTCTCGTCCGAGCCGACGGTGCCGATCACCGTCGCGCCGAGCGCGCGCGCCCATTGGCAGGCAATCAATCCGACGCCGCCCGCGGCGGCATGGAACAGGATCGTTTCACCGCCCTCCAACCGATACGTCTGTCGCAGCAGGTACTGCGCGGTGAGACCTTTCAGCATGATGGCCGCGGCGGTGCGATCGTCGATGCCGTCCGGCAGCTTCACCAGGCGCTCGGCTTGCACGACGCGCGCGGTGCTGTAAGCGCCGAGGGGGCCGGTGCCCGTCGCGACACGGTCGCCCGGCTTCACCCAGTCGACGCCCGCGCCCACCGCCTCGACGACGCCCGCCGCCTCGTTGCCGAGCCCGCTCGGAAGCGGCAGCGGATAGAGCCCGCCGCGGTGATACGTGTCGATGTAGTTGACGCCCACCGCGGTGTGGCGAACGCGCGCCTGGCCTGGACCGGGCTCGCCGACCTCCACCGCTTCCCATTGCATGACCTCGGGACCACCGGTCGCGTGAAAACGAATCGCGTGATGCACGTTCGGGCTCCTTCTTCCAGAAATCGATCCGGCAGGACTGCGGCTACGCAGCCCGCGAACCCTTGCCCGCGCGCGGCGGCCGCGACACCGCGCGCTCCGGCACGAGCAGCACCGGCACGCGCGCCTC
>DASURV010000085.1:0-11060 GCA_036375455.1 Casimicrobiaceae bacterium
TACCCCGGCGGCGGTCGTGGTCACGCGTATGTCAGGGGGGCAGCGAGCGGAGCGAGCGTGGGGGGATGTTTCATCCTACTCGAGGCCGCTCGGTGGTGCCGGGGTGCCGGTCGACCGCGTCATGATCTCGAAGCCTTCCGGCGTGACGAGCACCGTGTGCTCCCACTGCGCCGACAGCGAATGATCGGCGGTGACGATCGTCCACCCGTCGGCGAGGCAGCGGATCCCGGCGCGCCCGGCGTTGATCATCGGCTCGATCGTGAAGATCATGCCGGCCTGCAGCTTGAGCCCGGTGCCCGGGCGGCCGTAGTGCAGCACCTGCGGCTCCTCGTGGAACTGCCTGCCGATGCCGTGGCCGCAGAATTCGCGCACGATCGAGAAGCCGTGGCCCTCCGCGTGCTTCTGGATCGTGGCGCCGACGTCGCCGAGATGCGCGCCGGGACGAACCGCGCGGATGCCGCGCCACATCGCCTCGTAGGTGATCTCCACCAGCCGCCGCGCCTGGATCGACGGCTTGCCGATGTAGAACATCCGGCTCGTGTCGCCATGGTAGCCGTCCTTGATGACGGTCACGTCGATGTTGATGATGTCGCCGTCCTTGAGCTTCTTGTCGCCGGGGATGCCATGGCAGACGACATGATTCACCGACGTGCAGAGCGACGCCGGATAGGGTGAATGCCCGGGCGGTGCGTAGTTGAGCGTCGCGGGTGTCGTGCGCTGCACGTTCACCATGTAATCGTGCGCGGCGCGGTCGATCTCCTTCGTCGTGACGCCGGCGCCGACCAGCGGCGTCAGGTGGTCGAGCAGCTCCGAGGCGAGCCGCCCGGCCTCGCGCATACCCGCGATATCGGTTTCCGATTTGAGCTGCACCGCCATCGAGGCCTCAGGCGCGCAGCAGCTCGTTGATGCCCGTCTTGGCGCGCGTCTTCGCGTCGACCCGCTTGACGATGACGGCGCAATACAGGCTGTGGCTGCCGTCGGCGGCCGGCAGGCTCCCCGCGACGACGACCGAGCCCGCGGGGACGCGCCCGTACGAGACCGTTCCGCTCGCGCGGTCGTAGATCTTCGTGCTCTGTCCGATGAACACGCCCATGCCCAGCACCGAGTTCTCCTCGACGATCACGCCTTCGACGACCTCGGAGCGCGCGCCGATGAAGCAGTTGTCCTCGATGATGGTGGGGTTGGCTTGCAGCGGTTCAAGCACGCCGCCGATGCCCACGCCGCCGGAAAGGTGGACGTTGCGGCCGATCTGCGCACACGAGCCCACCGTGGCCCACGTGTCGACCATCGTGCCTTCGTCGACGTAGGCGCCGATGTTGACGTAGGAAGGCATCAGGACCACGTTGCGGGCGATGAAGGCGCCGCGCCGCGCGACCGCCGGCGGAACGACACGGACCCCGGCCTGCGCGAACGCCGCGTCGTCGAACCGCGCGAACTTCGTCGCGACCTTGTCGTAGAAGCGGAACGGCGCCTGCGGACCGGCGAGGCCGATCGCTGCGCTGTCGGCGAGGCGGAACGACAGCAGCACGGCCTTCTTGACCCACTGGTGCGTGGTCCAGGCGCCGGCGATCTTCTCGGCCACGCGCAGCGCGCCGCGATCGAGCTCGTCGATCACCTGCGCGACCGCGTCGCGGATCGCCGCCGGTGCTGCCGAGGGCGAGAGGTCGCCGCGCGCGTCCCACGCGGCATCGATCGTCTGTTGCAGGCTGTCCATGCGAACGCCCGAAAAAGGACGAAATTTTACACGGGCGCCGAGCCCCGCCCCGTTGCCGTGCGGTTGGCCACGGGGGCTCGACCCGTGTCCGGCGCTGCTGCGAGGGATTTCTCGCGGCCGGCGCGCGGTTCGCGCGCGAGCGCGAGGTCTCGACCGCTACATCGCCTTGAAGCGATGCGCGAACGTGCGCGAGACGGTCAGTTTTTCCGGGCGGGACTTGAGCGTGATCACCGGCTGGTCGCGCCAGTCCCGCTCGACGCGGGCGATCGCGTGCAGGTTGACGATCGTCGCGCGATGGATCTGCCAGAACGCTTCCTGGTCGAGCTCGTCGTAGAGATCCCTGATCGGCTTGCGGATCAGCGCCTCCGCTTCCGGCGTCACAACCTTCGTGTACTTGTCCTCGGCCTGGAAGTAGACGACGTCGGCGACGGCGATCATCTGCATCACGTTGCCGAGCGAGGCGCGGATCCACTTGAGCGGCGCGGCCGCCTCCTCGCGCTCCGAGAGTCGGCGCAGCAGCGCGGCCAGGTCGAGCGGCGGCGTTGCCAGTCGCGCCTTGACGCGCGCGGCGACCTTGGCGATCCGCTCCGCGCTGACGGGCTTCAGCAGGTAATCGACGGCGCCCTCGTCGAACGCGGCGATCGCGTATTCGTCGTATGCGGTCACGAACACGACATGGCAGCGGCCGTCGAGCGCACGGGCGACCTCGAGTCCCGATTTCTTCGGCATCCGGATGTCGAGGAACGCCACGTCCGGTCGCAATTCGTCGAAGCGGGCCAGCGCCTGCTCGCCGTTCTCCGCCTCGGCGATCGCGCCGAGCTCCGGCCACGCTTCCCGCAGGCGCGACTTGAGCTGCGCGCGCAGCATCGGCTCGTCTTCGGCGATCAGGGCGGTGGGCATCCGGCTCAGGCGGCGACGGCGGCTTCGTAGGGCAGCGACAGCGTCGCGCGGGTGCCGCGCGGCGACGCGGGCTCCAGTGTAAACCGGCCCCGCGACCCGTAGAGCGCGGCCAGCCGCTCGCGGATGTTCGCGAGCCCCACGCCCTGGCCGACGCTCGCATTGACCGCGGGCGCCGCCGCTCCGGTGTCCGTCACCGTGACGACGAGCGAGTCGCCCGCATGCGCCGCGGCGACGACAACGCTGCCGCCTTCCGCCGAGGGCTCGATCCCGTGCTTGATCGCATTCTCGACCAGCGAAATGAGCAGGTTCGGCGGGAACGGGTGATCGCGCAACTCCTGCGGCAAGTCGATCGTGAACGCGAGCCGCGCTCCGATGCGCATCTGCAGGATGTTGAGGTATGCCTCGGCAAGGGTCATTTCGCGCGCCAGCGTCGACGAGCTTGCGCGAAGCTGCGGCAGCGCGGCACGCAGGTACCCGGTCAGGTGGCCGAGCAGCACGCCGGCCTGCCTCGGATCCGTTTCGACGAGGTATTGCACCGAGGCGAGCGTGTTGAACAGGAAGTGCGGCTCGACCTGCGCCTGCATCAGCTTCAGCTCCGCCTCGATCGCCTGCTTCGACAGCAGGTGGCGCTCCGCCTCGGCCTTGTGCAGCGCGGCCGACGCCCGCGCCTCCCGGCGCTTCACGTAGAACATCAGGCTGATCGAGAACCCGGTCACGAATGCGGCGAGGAAGTTGAACAGGAACGACGACGGCATCGTCCGCACGTAATCGAGCGAATAGCGCTTCACGACGATCACCAGCACCAGGCCGATCAGCGAGCCTGCGAGGGTAGCGAGCGCGAGCCGCCGCAGCGGCGTGTCGTGATCCCAGGGGGCGGCGACGTTCACGCAGTAGGCGATCGCCAGGCCGTTGAGCTGCACCGTCAGCAGCGGGTGCCAGAACGGCCGCGTGTCGTCGACCCACAGCACGAGCGCAACGCCGGTGTCGATCGCCAGGATCAGGAGCAGCGTCGACCAGTTGAAGCGAAGACCGGCGAGCAGCGGGTGCTCGCGACGCGGGGCGGTGGGCATGCCCGGCATTCTAGGGACGCGGCGGCCGCGCGCCCGGCGATGCGCGACGAAACGCTCGGCGACAGGACGAAGCGCGCCACCTCGCGACGGACGGTGGGGCCAAGATCGCGCCCCGCGCCGAGAGCGCGCACTCGCGGGGGTCGCGCCGGCAAGGCGCGCCCGCGATCGCGGCGCCGATCAGGTCCGCTGCGCGCAGGCGACGATGCGCTCGACCGCTTCGCGGCACTGGGCGAAATCCGGGACCAGCGCGATGCGCACGCGTCCCGCGCCGGGATTCGACCCGTGGGCGTCGCGTGCGAGGTAGCTCCCGGGCAGGACGGCGACGTTCTCCTCGGCGAGGAGCCGCCGCGCGAACGCCGCATCGTCGCCGGGCGTTTGCGCCCACAGGTAGAACGCGGCCTCGGGCATCGCGCACGGCAGCGCGCGCGCGAGCACCGGCGCGAGCGCCGTGAACTTCGCCGCGTACTCGGCGCGGTTCGCGACGACATGCGCCTCGTCGCTCCACGCCGCGATGCTGGCCTCGGCGACCGCACCCGACATCGCCGAGCCGTGGTACGTGCGGTACTGGAGGAACGCCGCGATCAGCGTGCGATCGCCGGCGACGTAACCCGAGCGCAGCCCGGGCGAATTGGAGCGCTTGGACAGGCTGCCGAAGACGACGAGGCGCGGAAAGCCGTCGCGGCCGAGCACCTGCGCGGCGCGAAGCGCGCCGAGCGGAGGCTTCGCCTCGTCGAAGTGGATCTCGGAATAGCATTCGTCGGACGCGATGACGAAGCCGTAGCGGTCGGAGAGCGCGAACAGCGCGCGCCACTCGTCCTGGGGCAGCACGCGCCCGGTCGGGTTGTCGGGCGAGCAGACGTACAGGAGTTGCGTGCGTGTCCAGACGTCGGCCGGGACCTCTTCCCAGCGATGCGCGAATCCCGCGCGCGCGTCGGCGTTGACGCAGTGCGTCTGCGCGCCCGCAAGCAGGGCCGCGCCTTCGTAGATCTGGTAGAACGGGTTCGGCACGACGACGGTTGCGCCGGGACGACTGCCGTCGATGACCGTCTGCCCGAACGCGAACAGCGCCTCGCGGCTACCGAGCACCGGCAACACTTCGGTGGCCGGATCGAGCGCTCGCAGCGCATGCCGGCGCGTGAGCCAGCTCGCGATCGCCTCGCGCAGCGCGAGCGTGCCGGCCGTCGTGGGATAATTCGCGAGGCCGGATTGCGCACCGCGCGCGAGGGCGTCGAGAATGAAGCCCGGCGTCGGATGCTTCGGCTCGCCAATCGACACGTTGATCGCCGGCTTCGCCCGGTTCGGCGCGATCCCGGCGGTCAGCGCGCGCAGCCGCTCGAACGGATAGGGCTGCAGGCGGCGCAGCAGCGGATTCATGCGGGGGTGTTCGTTGAGCGGAAGCGAGCGCGATTATAGCGGCGGCGGCGAGCGCCAAACGCCGCGATGAGGATCGCGTCCGCGCTTGCCACGCTCGTCGCCGGTTGCGCGCTGGCGCTGGTGATCGCGTATTGGGGCTGGCAGCTCTTCGTTCCGCGACCCGCGCACGTTGCCGCGCCCGCTCCCGCCAATCCAGCCGCGACGATCGTCGCCGCCAATCTGTTCGGCGGCGGTGGCGTGGCGACATCGAGCGTGACGCCGGGGGACGCGGTCCTTTCGGGCGACACGCGGCTGCTCGGCATCATCGCCGAGCCCAGGCGCGGTTATGCGCTGTTCCGCCTGCCGAGCGGTCCCCGGCTCGTCGCGCAGGGCGAGGAGATCGCCCCCGGCGCGACGCTCGTATCGGTGGAGCCCGACGCGATCACCGTGCGCGACGGCGCCGGCGAGCGCCGCTTCGTGCTGCGAGCCGCCGCGCCGGCTGCAGCGGGCGGGGCGCAAGCGCCTGCCACGACCGCGCCGGCACGTAGCGCCACCCCGAGCGCGCAGGTGCGTGCCTCAGGCGCCGCCTCGTGCGGCCCGCCGGCCGGTTTTCACGGCAGCGTGGTGCGCCTCAACACCGAGCTGATCGGCGGCCTCGCCGGCGACGCGGGTCCGTGGCGCACGCTGCTCGCCCCGGCCGCGGGCGGCCTCGTCGTGCGCGACGACGGCGGGTTCGGCGCGATGCTGGGCCTGCGAGCGGGCGATCGCCTCGTCCAGGCCAACGGCATCGCGTTGAGCGTACCGGAGGACGTCGCATCCGCCGTGATACGCCCGCTCGTCGCCAATCAGGGCGTTCGGCTCGTGGGCTCGCGCGACGGCACGACGCACGAGCTGTGGCTCGCCAGCGTCGCGTGCGCAGGATAGGCAGCGGCGCGTCGCGGGAAATCGGCGTCTTGCAGGGAATCAGCGCTTCGCAGGCAATCAGCGCTTCGCGGGCAGCCAGTCGAGCAGGCGCAGCGGCGTGTCGATCCATCCGGTCGCGGGCCAGTCGTCGGCGCAGCCTTCCTCGCCGAGATAGCCGTATTCGGCGACGATCGTCGCCATGCCGGCGGCGTTGCCGGCGATCACGTCGCGCAGGTCGTCGCCGACATACACGCAGCGCGCGGCATCGACGTCGAGCAACGCTGCCGCGTGCAGCAGCGGCGCCGGATGCGGCTTCGGATGCGCCGTGGTGTCGCCGGACACGATCGCGCCCGCGCGTCCCTGCAGTCCGAGCGCGCCGACCACCGGCTCGGTGAACCGCGCCGCCTTGTTCGTGACGATGCCCCACGGCAGCCGGCGCGCGTCGAGCGCGTCGAGCAGCGCGGCGATCCCGTCGAAGAGCTCGGTGGTCCGATCGAGGCCGGCCGCGTAATACGCAAGGAACTCGTCGCGCAGCAGCTTGTAGTCGGCATCGTCGGGGGTGACGCCCATCCCGGCGCCGAGCAGGCCGCGCGCACCCGCCGACGCGTGCGGTCGCAGCGCCGCGACCGGCACCGGCGCAAGGCCGCGCTCGGCCCGCATCCGGTTTACCGCGCCGGCGAGGTCGCCGGCCGTGTCGGCGAGCGTCCCGTCGAGATCGAACAGGACCGCGGCAACGGCCAGGGGCCGCGCGGCCACGTCACGCGGCATCGCGGGCGAAGCGCCTGAACGCGGCCAGGTAATTGACCGACACGTCGTCGACGAGGCGGTAGGTCCGCGTCAGCGGGTTGTACCTCATGCCGATCATCGCGACGAGCTCGAGCTTCGCGCGCCGGCCGAAGCTCGCGAGCTCCGACGGGCGCAGGAAGCGCGCCCAGTCGTGCGTGCCGCGCGGCAGCAGCCGCAGCAGGTACTCGGCCCCGAGGATCGCCTGGACGTACGACTTGGGATTGCGGTTGAGCGTCGAAAAGACGACGAGGCCGCCAGGCTTCACGAGCGTAGCGCACGCCCCGACCGTCGAGGCGGGCTCCGGCACGTGCTCGAGCAGCTCGAGGCACGTGACCACGTCGAACGCGTCCGGCATTTCGTGCGCGAGCGTTTCGGCGGCGGCGAGCCGGTAATCCACGGTCGTGCCCGACTCGTATTGGTGCAGCCGGGCGACGCCGATCGCCTTCTCGGAGAGGTCGATGCCGGTCACGTGGGCGCCGAGGCCGGCGAGCGCCTCCGCGAAGATCCCGCCGCCGCAGCCCACGTCGGCAACGCGCTTGCCCGAAAGGCCGCCGACGATCCGCTCGATCCACCCGACGCGCAGCGGATTGATGTCGTGCAGCGGCTTGAACTCGCTGTGCGGATCCCACCAGCGGTGCGCGAGCGCGGAGAACTTGGCGAGCTCCGCGGGGTCGGCATTGCCGGCGTCGATCGGGCGGGCGGTCGTTTTGGCGGTGTTCGGTTGGCTCATCGGTGAGGCCCTGACGATCACGCGAGGCGTTCCTGCCACATCCGGGCCCGACTCGCGAGCGCGTGAGCGTCGATCGTCGTGAGCCGCCCGTCCTCGACGAGGCGCTCGCCCGCGACCCAGACGTCGGTCACGTGCTCGCGGCCCGAGGCGTGCACGAGGTGCGAAACGGGATCGTACAACGGCAGCGCCTCGATGTCGGCGAGGCGCACCGCGGTGACGTCGGCCTGCTTGCCCGCGGCGAGCGAGCCGATCTGCGCGTCGAGGCCCAGCGCCGCCGCGCCATTGAGCGTCGCCATCCGCAGCGCCGTCGGAGCGGCGAGCACCGCCGCGTCACCCGTCGCCACCTTGGCGAGCAGGCTCGCGAAGCGCATTTCGGCGAAGATGTCGAGGCGGTTGTTCGACGCGGCGCCGTCGCTGCCGAGCGCGACGTTGATCTCGCGCGCGAGCAGCGCGGTCACCGGCGCGATGCCGCTCGCGAGCTTCATGTTCGATGCCGGGCAATGAACGACGTGGCAGCGCTGCTTCGCGAGCACGTCAATGTCGCGCTCGTCGACGTGCACCGCGTGGATCGCGACGAACGCAGGCCCCGTGGCGCCGAGGCGATCGAGCCGCGCGAGCGGCGTTTCGTACGTCGCAGCGCGCGCGTCCTCGACCTCCCGCACGGTCTCCGCGAGGTGCGTCTGGATGATCAGATCGAGCTGGCGCGCGTAGACGACGACGGAGCCCCACGTCGCGTCGCTCACCGTGTAGGGCGCGTGCGGCGCCAGCGAGAAGGCGAGACGCGGCGCGTGCTTGAACCGGTCGCGCGCCGCGAGGCCCCGCTGCAGGTACCCGTCGGCATCGGCCGCGTAGGGCGTCGGAAAGTCGAGGATCGGCATGCCGAGCATCGCGCGCATCCCCGCCTGCTCGTACGCCTGCGCCGCCGCGTCCGGGTAGAAATACATGTCGTTGCAGCACGTGATGCCGCCGCGCAGCATCTCCGCCGCGCCGAGGAGCGTGCCGTCGTGCACGAAGTCGGGGCTGACGAAGCGGCCCTCGCGGGGCCAGATGTGCTGCTCGAGCCACGCCTTGAGCGGGACGTCGTCCGCGATCCCGCGCAGCAGCGACATCGCCGCGTGCGTGTGCGCGTTGACGAGTCCCGGGATCAACGCATGCTCGGGAAGGGCGACGCGCGTGCGCGGCGCGTAGTCGCGCTCGGCGAGCGCCGCCGGCAGCAGCGCGGAGATGCGCCCCTGGTCGACGATCAGCGCGTGGTCGTGCAACGTGCCCGCCGGCTCGACGGGAATGATCCAGCGCGCGTCGATGCGCAGGTCGACCGCGAGGGGCGCGGGGCTCGGCATCGATTCAGTTTAGCAGCGCCCACCGCGGTCATCGTGCGTTCGGTGCGCCGAGCTGCGAGGTTCTTCGCCGACTTGCGTGGGCCTCGCAGACTAAGTACGGCAGCGGACACATCGTGCCGATCCGAGTGCGGTGCGAGATGCTCGACAGGCACGCAGTGTGTGACGATCCGGCACTGCGCCGCCGCGGCAGCCGTCGGGATGCGGCGAGCGCGACTTGGGAGTGCCCGGCGTGACGGGTGGCGCCGACGAGCGGGGCGTGGGTGCACCGCGAAGGAGGCGCCGGGGTACCCGTAGCCGGGCGTTTACGGACGCGGAGCGCGCGCCGCACCCCGACGGCTGCTCAAGCTGGAAATGCAGATTCCCCGGGATCCGGTCAAGAACCACAAAAAAGCCCCGCGGGTCGCGCGGGGCTTTTCGGGGCGGGTAGTGCGCGTCAGCGGCGCGCGACGCCTTCGCCCTTGACTTCCACTTCGACGCGGCGATTCGGCGCGAGACATGCGATCAACGCCTTCAGCGCCTTCTGGTTGCACACGACGCCCGGAACCGGCTGCGTCTTGCCCATGCCGAGGGTCTCGATCTTGTCCTTCGGCACGCCCTTGCTGACCAGGTAATCGCGCACCGCATCGGCGCGACGCTCGGACAGCTTCTGGTTGTACTGCTGCGTGCCGATGCGATCGGTGTGGCCGGTGACCAGGACCAGTTCGAGCTTCTGCACGCTCGACAGCTTCGAGATGATCTCGCTGTCGATCGCCGCCTTGCCTTCCGGCTTGAGGATCGCCTTGTCGAAGTCGAACAGCGCCTTCGACGCCAGCGTGATCTTCTGCACCTGCGGCGGCGGCGGGGCCGGCGGCGGAGGCGGCGGCGGGGGCGGCGGCGGTGCTGCGGCCGGCGGCGGCGGTGGCGGTGCCGGCGGCTTCGGCACGAGGTCCGGATCGCACTGCGCGATCGCCATGGCCGGCGTCCAGTATCCGGTGCGCCAGCACAGGTTGCCGGCGAGACCCAGCGCGCCGTTGTAGCTGCCGCTCTTCACCACGTTGTTGGTCGGCGTGCCCCAACTGTCCAGCACATAGCCGCAATTCTTCGGATCGCAGCCGGCGGCGCCGGGCATGTAGCCCTTGGGATCGGCCTTGGGTTGCGCCGCAACGCTGCCGGCGAACGCGGCCGCGACCAGGCCGACGGCCACCCCGGACACGAGACGTCGAGTCATTTCTTCTACCCCTTTGACTTTGGTTTTGAACAGGTTTATCGCGAATGAAGCGACTTCGCGCGAGGGGCAGTAACTCCCTGACGCGCCGAATTCTTTGTGCTCCGGCCCACTATAGCACGCCGATTTTGAGCCGATCAACGAAAACGCCCGTCGCGTTTACGGACGGCAAGCCACTGTCGCGGCGATACAACGTCGTGTTAAAATGCCGTGTTTTCAAAGACCTCCGACACAAGGGCTCAACGACCCGCGCGTGTGCGCGGCCCGCGCGACGCCGCCGCAAGCGGCAAAAGTGTTCTGACAGCCGCATTTTTGTCGTTTTTTCGATTCATCCGACCCCGATCGCAAGGATTCGTCCCCGTCCATGGAGCAGTTCGCCAAAGAAACCCTGCCGGTAAGCCTCGAAGCCGAAATGCGGCATTCGTACCTCGATTACGCGATGAGCGTGATCGTCGGGCGGGCGCTGCCGGATGCGCGCGACGGGCTGAAGCCGGTGCACCGCCGCGTCCTCTACGCGATGCACGAGGCCAACATCGTCTTCAATCGCCCGTACGTCAAATGCGCGCGCGTCGTCGGCGACGTGATGGGGAAATATCACCCTCACGGCGACATGGCGATCTACGACGCGCTGGTGCGGATGGCGCAGCATTTTTCGCTGCGCTATCCGCTGATCGACGGGCAGGGGAATTTCGGCTCGGTCGACGGCGACAACCCCGCGGCGATGCGCTACACCGAGTGCCGGCTCGCGCGAATCGCCAACGAGCTGACGGCCGACATCGACAAGCAGACCGTCGATTTCGTGCCCAACTACGACGGCAAGGAGCAGGAGCCGGCGGTGCTGCCGTCGCGGCTGCCGAACCTGCTCGTCAACGGCTCGTCGGGCATCGCGGTGGGCATGGCGACCAACATCCCGCCGCACAACCTCACGGAGACGATCAGCGGCTGCCTCGCGCTGCTCGCGCGCCCCGAGCTGACGGTCGACGAGCTGATGGAGATCGTTCCCGCCCCGGATTTTCCGACCGCGGGAATCATCTATGGACTCGAGGGCGTTCACGACGGC
>DASURV010000086.1:0-17580 GCA_036375455.1 Casimicrobiaceae bacterium
GACGACCTTGCGCCAGTCGTCGACCCAGCCGACGGCACCGAAGCCCAGCGTGACGAGGAGCACGACCCAGACGAAACGGTTGTCGAGATCCGCCCACAGCAGCGTCGTGATCGCGATCGAGACGAGGATCAGCGCACCACCCATCGTCGGCGTGCCCGCCTTCGTCAGGTGCGTCTGCGGGCCGTCGTCGCGCACCGCCTGGCCGATCCGCATCCGGGTGAGCCACGCGATCATCCGCGGCCCGATCAGGAACGAGATGACGAGCGCCGTCATCGTGGCGAGCACCGCGCGCAGCGAGATGTAGCCGAACACGTTGAACGCCCGCACGTCGCGCGCCAGCGACTCCGTGAGCCAGAGCAGCATCAGTGGCCGCCTCCGTTGGCCGCACCGAGCGTGGCGACCACGCGCTCCATCCGCATGAAGCGCGAGCCCTTGACGAGCACGGTGACGCCCCCGCGGACCACGGCCGCGACGCGCGGCGCGAGAGCGCCGACCGAGGCGAACGCCTCGGCGCCCGCGCCGAATGCGTCCGCCGCCTCGCGCGCGAGGGCGCCGGCCGCGAACAGGCGGTCGATCCCCGCGGCGCGCGCATAGGTCCCGATCTCGCGGTGAAACGCCGGGCCGTCGGCGCCCACTTCGCCCATGTCGCCCAGCACGAGCCAGCGCGCTCCGCTGCAGGCCGCGAGAACGTCGATCGCCGCGCGCACCGAATCCGGATTCGCGTTGTAGCTGTCGTCGATGACGACGACGCCCGCCGCGGTCGTCGACGCGGCAAGCCGGCCGCGCACCGGACGAAACGCCTCGAGGCCCGCGACGATCGCCGTCAGCGGCATGCCCGCGGCGTGCGCCGCCGCAGCCGCCGCCAGCGCGTTGCTCGCCATGTGCCGTCCGGGCGCATGCAGCAGCACGTGCGCGTTGCCCGCGGGCGAGGCGAGCTCGAGCGCGCCGCCCAGTCGATGCACGGCATGCCGCGCGGAGAAGTCCGCGGCGTGATCGAGCCCGAACGTCACGACGGCGTGTCCGCCGTCGGCGGCCACCGCGCGCCACGTGGCGACGCGCGCGTCGTCGGCGTTGAGGATCGCGGCGCCGCGTCCGCGCAAGCCGCGGATGACGTCGGCGTGCTCGGCGGCCACCTCGTCGACCGAGCGCATGAACTCCTGGTGCTCGCGCTGCGCGTTCGTGACGACCGCAATCGTCGGCAGCGCGATCGCCGCGAGCGCGCGGGTTTCGCCGCGATGATTCATCCCGATCTCGAACACCGCGAGCCGGTGCGGCGCCCGCAGCGCGAGGACGGCGAGCGGCAGTCCGATCGCGTTGTTGAAGTTGCCCGGGGTCGCGGCGACCGCATCGTCGCCCACCGCCGCGCGGAAGATCGACGCGATCATTTCCTTCGTCGTCGTCTTGCCGTTGCTGCCGGTGACGACGGCGACGGGAATGTCGAAGCGCGTGCGCCAGTACGCCGCCAGCCGGCCCAGCGAGTGCAGCGGATCGTCGACGGCGATCAGGTTGCCGGACAGTGCCGCCGCCCGGCCGCGCTCGACGAGCGCCGCCGCGGCGCCCGCGCCGAGCGCATCGCCGACGAAGTCGTGGCCGTCGAAGCGCTCGCCGCGCAGCGCGACGAACAGGTCGCCGGGGACGAGCCCGCGCGTATCGGTGGTCACGCGAAGGAACGGCACCGATGCGCCGATGACGGAGCCGCCGACTGCACCCGCGGCCGTCGCCGTGTCCATCATGCGCCCCTCCGGCGCGCGAGCGCGGCCGCGACGCAGCGGGCATCGGAGAATGGCACCCGCTTGCCGTTCGTTTCCTGATAGTCCTCGTGACCCTTGCCGGCCACGACGACCACGTCCCCCGCGCGCGCGTCGGCGAGCGCGTGCTCGATCGCGCGCGAGCGATCGAGCTCCACCGACCAGGCGCCCGCCGCGCCGCCCAGCCCCTCGGCGATGTCGGCGGCGATGGCGGCCGGATCCTCGCCGCGCGGATTGTCGCTGGTGACGATCACGCGATCGGCGAGCCGGCCGGCCACCTCGCCCATCGGCGCGCGCTTGCCGCGATCGCGATCGCCGCCGCAGCCGAATACGCAGACGAGGCGTCCGCCACTGCGCACCGCCGGCCGCATCGCCGCGAGGACCTGCGCGAGCGCGTCGGGCGAGTGCGCATAATCGACGACGACCAGCGGATCCGCGCCGCCGCCGAGGCGCTGCATCCGTCCGGGCGGCGCGCTGACGTGCGAAAGCGCCGCCAGCGCGGCGTCGAGGCCGATGTCGCTCGCGAGCAGCACGCCGAGGACGCCGAGCAGATTCGGCACGTTGAACGCGCCGGCCAGCGCGGTCGCGAGCGTCCCGCGGCCGTGGGGCGTGCGCACGGCGATCGTCATCCGCGCGCCCGACATGTCGACGCTCGTCGCCGCGAGATCGGCGTCATCCGCGCCGTAGGTGATCACGCGCCGGCCGCGCTCGCGGGCGGTTTCGATCAGCCGGCGGCCGAACGCATCGCCGGCGTTGACGACGGCGGCGTGCAATCCGGGCCCGTCGAAAAGGCGCGCCTTCGCCTGGCCGTACGCTTCCATCGTCGCGTGATAGTCGAGATGATCGCGCGTGAGGTTCGTGAAGAGCGCGATGTCGAACGCGACGCCGTTGACGCGGCCCTGATCGAGGCCGTGCGACGACACTTCCATCGCCACCGCATCGGCGCCCTCGTGCCGCCAGCGCGCGAGCAGCTCGTGCAGCAGGCAGGCGTCGGGCGTCGTGTTGTCCGACGGCGTCAACGCATCGGCGAAGCCGTGGCCGAGCGTGCCGACCAGCGCCGGATGGCGACCGCAGCGCCGCAGCGCCTGCGCGGTCCAATGCGCGCACGACGTCTTGCCGTTGGTGCCGGTGACGCCGACCATCCACAGCGCGCGCGACGGATGTCCGTAGACGGCCGAGGCGATCGGGCCGACATTCGCCTTCAGGTCGGTCACGGCGACCTGCGGGAGCGTCCAGCGAGGATCCCACGTGAAGCCGCACGCCTCCCAGACGACGGCCGCGGCGCCGCGCGCGATCGCATCGGCGACGAACGCGCGCCCGTCGCGGTGCGCGCCCGGGTACGCGGCGAACGCGATGCGCGGCGCGACGCGGCGGCTGTCGGCGGTGATCCCGGCGAGCGGCGGCAACGCCGCAACCAGCGCGTCGGCCTGCGCCGCGGTGATCGGCGCGCTCGTCACGTCTCTTCCTCGACCTCGTTGCCGGGCGGCGGCAGCACGACGTTGTCGACCGGCGCGTCGGTCGGAACGGCGAGCATCCGCAACGCGGCACCCATCACATTGGAAAACACCGGCCCCGCGACGCTGCCGCCGTAATAGTCGCCGCCGGTGGGCTCGTCGATCATCACCGCGACGATCAGCCGAGGGCTCGACGCCGGGGCCATGCCGACGAACGAGGCGACGTACTTGCGCGTGTATTCACCGCCCTCGATCTTGCGCGCGGTCCCCGTCTTCCCAGCCACGCGGTAGCCGGCGACCTGCGCCTGCGGCGCCGTGCCGCCCGGCAGCGTCGCGAGCTCGAGCATGTGCCGCACCGCATGCGCGGTCTTCGCCGACACGACGGGCCGGCCGGCGACGGCGCCGTCCGTCCTGAGCAGCGTCACCGGCTTCACTTCACCGTCGTCGGCGAAGATCGTGTAGGCACGCGCGAGCTGCACGAGGTTCACCGACAGGCCATGCCCGTACGACATCGTCGCCTGCTCGATCGGCTTCCACGTCTTCGGCGGGCGCAGCCGCCCGGCGACCTCGCCGGGGAACCCGGTCTTCGGCGGCGTGCCGAAGCCCGCCTCGGAGAACATACGCCACAGCGCGTCGGCCGGCAGCGACAGCGCGATCTTCGCCGCACCCACGTTCGACGACTTCTGGATCACCTGCTCGACGGTCAGCGGCCCGGCGCGGTGCGCGTCGTGGATCGTGTTGGGACCGATCGTCAGCGCGCCCGCCTCCGTGTGGATGAGCGTCTCCGGGCGCACCTTGCCCGCCTCGAGCGCGGCCGCGATCGTGAACGGCTTCATCGTCGATCCGGGCTCGAACGTGTCGGTCAGCGCGCGATTGCGCATCCGCTCGCGTGCGATCCTGTCGCGCCGGTTCGGGTTGTAGGTCGGCCAGTTCGCGAGCGCGAGGATCTCGCCGCTCTTCGCGTCGACGATGCAGAGACCGCCCGCCTTCGCCTTGTTGCGCTCGACGGCGGCCCGAAGCTCGCGAAAGGCGAGGTATTGCAGTCGCGAGTCGATCGCCAGTGCCAGGTCGCGGCCGGCCTGCGGGGCGCGGATCGACGCGACGTCCTCGACGATGTCGCCGCGCCGGTTGATGATGACACGGCGGCTCCCCGGCGTCCCGCCGAGCCATGCCTGCTGCGCGAGCTCGATGCCTTCCTGGCCGAGGTCCTTGTCGCCGGTGAAGCCGACGATCTGCGCGATCACCTCGCCGCCCGGATAATAGCGCCGATACTCGTTCTGCTCGTAGAGACCCTTGATGCCGAGCCGCATCGCTCGCTCCGCTGTTTCCGGCGCGAGCTGCTTCGCGACGAACGCGAAGTCGCCGTCGCCCCGCAGGCGCGCGGCGAGCTGCTGCGGGCTCGTCTCGAGCAGGCGCGCGAGCGCCCTCAACTGATCGGGCGCGATCTCGACGCGATCGCGAAACACCCACAGCGACTTGACCGGCGTCGAGATCGCGAGCGCATCGCCCAGTCGGTCGACGATGCGGCCGCGATGCGCCGGGACCTCGATCTCGCGCGAAAAACGGGCCGCGCCCTGCCCCTGCAGGAAATCGTTCTCGAGCCACTGCAGGTAGACGGAGCGCACGAGGAGCACCGTGAAGAGCGCCGCCAGCGCGCCGAAGAGCACCAGAGCGCGACGGCGCGGCAGCTCCGCCGGCGGCGCGACGTGCCTTCTCGCCGGCGCTCTCATCTCTCCCTCGCCGTGTCGACGATCTCGACGCGCGACGACGCCGGGAGCTGCATCCGCAGCGATTCGCGCGCGATCTTCTCGACCCGCGCCGGCATGCCCCACGTCGACTGCTCGAGCGAAAGCTGCCCGTACTCGACGTCGAGCTGGCGCGCGCGCCCCTGCTCGCGCTCGAGCTCCACGAAGAGCCGCCGGGCCTGATGGCGCGACGTGACGAGCGACAGCGCGCAGGCGACCAGCACGCACAGCAACAGGATGTTCACGCGTGTCATCGCGTCGCGCTCGGGAGGCTGAGCGGCCAATCGGCGGGAAGCGGCGCCGCCGTGCGCTGCGCCACGCGCAGCACCGCGCTGCGGGCGCGCGGATTGCGAGCGACCTCTTCCGCCGACGGCTTGATCGCGCGGCCGACGAGCGCGAGCGGCGCCGGCGGAATGGCCTTCTCCGCGATCGGCATCCGTACAAGGCGTGCGTCGCCGCCGAACGGCCGCGAAGCGGCGGCGAGGAAACGCTTGACGAGACGATCCTCGAGCGAATGGAAGCTCACGACCGCGAGCCGGCCGCCGGTGGCGAGCAGCGCGGTGGCGCGGGGCAGCGCGGCGGACACTTCGTGCAATTCGCGATTCACCGCAATCCGAAGGGCCTGGAAAGTGCGCGCTGCCGGATCCTGACGCCAATCACCCCGCGTGCGCGCGCCGATGGCTTGCGCGACGATAGCGGCGAGCCGCCGCGTCGAAACGATCGGTGCGACGTCGCGAGCTTTCGCAATCGCGACTGCAACCGATTGAGCAAACCGTTCCTCACCATAATCGCGGATGATCCCCGTCAGCTCGCCCACGCTCGCGCGGGCGATGAACTGCGCGGCGGTCTCGCCGCGCGACGAGTCCATGCGCATGTCGAGCGGCCCGTCGATGCGGTAGCTGAACCCGCGGGCCGGGTCCTCGAGCTGCGGGGAAGACATGCCGAGGTCGAGCAGAACGCCGTCGACCTGCGCGATTGCGAGTGTCCCCAGGATTTGTGGCAGCTCCGAGAACCAGCCGCGGCAAAAGGCAAAGCGCGCATCGGTGATTCCGCGCGCCGCCGCCTCGGCGGCAGGGTCGCGATCGATGCCGACGAGGCGCCCGCTCTTGCCGAGCGCGGCGAGAATCGCCTGCGAGTGGCCGCCCCGGCCGAACGTCGCATCGACATAGATGCCGTCGGCGCGTAATGCGAGCGCCGCGATCGATTCGGCGAGCAGGACGGGAACATGCTCGCCAGCGGGAGGCCGTTGCATGCGGCGATCAAAGGCTGAAACCCTCGAGTCCGGGCGGAAGCGCGCCGGGGAAGGCGACCGTGCGCGCGACCTGGGCCTGCCACTTCATCTCGTCCCACAACTCGAGCTTCTGCCCCTGCCCGACGAGGACGACGCGCTTGTCGAGGCCGGCGTAGCGGCGCAGGGCCGGAGGGATCAGGATGCGGCCGGCCGCGTCGATCTCGACGTCGTCGGCATGCCCGACGATCAGGCGCTGCAGGCTGCGGATCTTGTCGTCGAACGACGAGAGCTCCATCAGGCGCGCCTGGATGGGCTCCCACGTCGTGAGCGGATAGATCAGCAGGCACCCGCCGTGGTCGGCGGTGACGACGAGGTGGCCGTCGTTGCCGGCGGCGAGGCCGTCGCGATGGCGCGCCGGGATGGCCAGACGGCCCTTGGCATCGAGGACGAGCTCGGAAACGCCGCGGAATACGGCCGGACGCCCGTTGCCGGGCATCGTCACCCCTACCGTTTCACCGTTCCCGCCGCCCGCCACCGACCGCCCCTCCGCCCGGTTGAAGTGAGCGCTTAGCGACCAAGGGAGAGTGTTGTTTCAATCGTCCCGCGCGCCGATCGCTTTGCCCACTTCGACCCACTTTTTACCACTTGGGGCGAGACTATACGTCGACCTCCGAGGAGGGTCAACCCGTTTCCGATTGCGGAACAAAGACTTAGACGAAAAATGCAACAATCACAATTCATTGTAAAATGATGAGCTTACGACTCATTCTGAATCCAGTTTCCCACTCGAGCTACCGTTCGGCGGCTCGATCGTACGATCGTTCGGCCCGACAACCCGACCGGTGGTGTTGTTTTCCCGCACCTTATGACATTGCGCTAATCGCTCGCCGCTGGCGGCATGCCGCCGCCTCCCGGTAGACTCGACGCAAGCGATTCCCGAGGGCCGGGCAAGAGCCCCAAACCCCGGGGAGCGGATCGACTTCGAAAAAACCTGCAGGAGGTCGTGTGCGGCGTCTTACTGGCATCATGTTGATCGTGGCCGTCGGCTCGGCGGCGCTGGCCGGATGCGCATTGCGTGACCCGCGCGACGATTACGCGTATGGACGCGGATCGGACGGCCTGTGGGAGCGCAACTTCGAGCTCATCGATTGGAATTTCCCGACTTCCGTCAATCAGGGCCCGCTCGAACGGCCCGAGCGCATCCGGCTGGAACGCACCGCAATCGGCGTCACGTGGGCCACGCGCAACCCGATCCCGATCAACGAAGAGCTGCCGGCGCAGGACGCGCCCGCGCCGGCGAGCTCCGATGACGCCACGCAGTCCGCGACGCCCGTACCCGCGGGCGAGCCTGCTGGCGCTACCGCTTCTGCTCGCGAGCGCGGCGGCGCTCGCTGACCGCGCAGAACCCCCAGCTCCCTCGCAATCCGCTCCGGGCAGCGCCTCCGCGCCCGGCGCGGAGGCGCTGCGCTATCGCGTCACGATCGACGCGCCCGCCGCGCTGCGCGACGTGCTCGCCGCCAGCGTCGACCTCGTGCGCTGGCAGACGTACGAGGACATGTCGGGGAGCCTCTTCGACGCGCTGACCCGCAAGGCAGTCGACCAGGCGAAGGAGGCCGCCGCAACCGAAGGCTACTTCGCCGCCGCCGTCGACGTCGCCGTCGATCGCGCGGTGCGCCCGCTCGGCGTGACGCTGCGCGTGACGCCGGGCGCGCAGGCAAGTGTGCGCGCCGTCGATCTCGACGTCACCGGCGCCGCGACCACCGATGACGCCGGGCGCGACGCCATTGCGCGCATGCGGCGCGAATGGCCGCTCGCGGCCGGCGCGCCGTTTCGCCAGAGCGTATGGGGCGACGCGAAATCGGCGGCGGTCGAGACGCTCGCGGGGAGCGCGTTCGCGGCGGCGAAGCTCGAGGCGAGCGAGGCGAGCGTCGACCCGCAGGCGAGCGCCGTCGATATCTCCGTCACGATCGCGAGCGGCCCGGTGTTCCATGCCGGCGACCTGGAGATCCAGGGACTGGCACGTTACTCGGCCACGCTCGTCGAGCATTACCGCACGGCGAAAAGCGGCGATCGCTACTCGGTCACCGAGCTCGACCAGTTCGTGCGGCGCCTGAACGGAACCGGTTACTTCGCGAGCGTGCACGCGGCCATCGATACCGATCCGGCCAACGCCGCGAGCGCGCCGGTCCACGTTTCCGTCATCGAGGCGCCTCCGAAGAAGATCGAGGCCGGCGTCGGCTATTCGACGGACACCGCGTTCCGGGGCAATGTCAGCTATCGGGACGTCGACGTCGGCGCTCGAGCGCTGCAGATGTACATCGACGCGCGGCTCGAATCGAAGCTGCAGAACGCGTCGTTGCGTTTCGTCGAGCCGCCGGCGGCGAATGGCTGGTCGCCCGCGACGTTCGCGCGCATCGAGCGCACCGACATCAGCAGCCTCGTCACGCAAACGGCGGGAATCGGCATCCGGATGAGCTCGCTCGACGAGCGCAACCAGTGGCAATACGGCGCGGCGTTCCTGACCGATCGCCAGACGCCGTTCGGGCAGCCCTCCGACGACTCGCGCGCGCTCTACGTCGACGTCGAGCGCGCGTGGCGGCGCGTCGACGACCTCGCCTCGCCCACGCAGGGCTGGATCGCGCTCCTGCAGCTCGGCGCCGGCATCCCCGGCGTTTCGACGCGCACTTTCGGCCGCGCGATCGCCCGTTCCGCCTTGTGGCAGCCGCTCGGGCGGCTGTGGTCGTTCACCGCGCGCGCGGAAGCCGGTGCCGTCATCGCCGGGGCTCGCACCGACATCCCGTCCACGCTGCTGTTTCGCACCGGCGGCGACACGACGGTGCGCGGGTATGCGTTCGAGAGCCTCGGCCTGAAGCAGGGTGACGCGGTGCTTCCCGCGCGCTACTACGCGGTCGCGAGCGTCGAGGCGACGCGCTGGGTGAGCGCCGCGTGGGGGATCGCGGGGTTCGTCGACGCCGGCAACGCATTCGACCAGATGGCGGATTTCCGCATGGCCGTCGGCTACGGCATCGGCGCCCGGGTAAGGACGCCGATCGGCCCGTTCCGCCTCGACCTCGCGTACGGCCAGCAGTCGCGGCAGGTGCGGCTGCATTTCTCCGTGGGTCTCGCGTTTTGAGAACCGGTCCGAAGATCGCGCTCGCGCTCGTCGCGCTCGTCGCCGTCGCGCTCGCGGCGCTCGTCGGGTACGGGCTCAGCGAGCGCGGGCTGCCGTTCGTCGTCGCGCGCATCGTCGCGCAAACCGGCGGCCGGATCAGCGTCGAGGAGCCGAGCGGCTCGGTCGCCGGGACGATGCGCTTTCGCCGCATCACGTGGCACGGCGCCGATGCCACGGTGACCGCGGACGACGTGGTCGTCGAGTGGAATCCGGGCGCGCTGTGGTCGCGGCGCCTGTCGATCCGCGGCCTCGGGGCGCGGCACGTCGACATCGAGCTGAAGCCGTCCTCCGGCGCCACGCAGCCGCCGACCGACCTGCAGCTCCCGCTCGCCGTCGACATCGAGCGGCTCGCCGTCGGCCGGCTCGACTGGCACACGGGCCCGCGCCGCGGCTACGTGTCCGGGCTCGAGTTCGGCTACGCCGGCGACGCGACGCAGCACCGGATTCGCGACCTGCGCTTCGTCTCAGATTTCGGCCGGCTCGAAGGCAATCTGCGCGTGGGCACACGTGAGCCGCTCACCGTCGCCGGCAACGGGGCGATCACCGGCGACGGGCCGCTCGCGGGAATACGCGTCGACACGACGATCGAAGGTCCGATCGCGCAGATCGGCATCGCCGCGAAAGGCACGCTGCGCGACGCGGCGCTGTCGCTGCAGGCGATCGCAACGCCGTTCGCCGCCGCGCCATTCGCGTCGGCGGTCGCCGAGCTGACCGGCGTCGATGCGGCGGCGTTCGGCGCGGCGCTGCCGCATACGCGCGCACGCATCCACTTCACCGCGTCGCCGCGCGGCGAGGGTCTTGCGGGAACGCTCGACATCGTCAACGACGAGCCCGGCCCGATCGATGCCGGGCGCTTTCCGGTCGCGCGCATGTCGTCGCGCTACGCATGGGCCGACGACACGCTGCAGCTCGCCGCGATCGACGCGACGCTCGCCGACGGGGGCGGTGCGCGCGGCGACGGACGCATCGTGGTCGGCGGGGCGCAGCGCTTCGCGCAGTTCGCGCTGACCGTCACCGACCTCGATCTCGCGCGCGTGCATACGAAGCTCGTCACGACGCGGCTGTCGGGGCGGCTCGCGGCGGATGCGAGCGCCGTGCGCCAAACGATCGAAGGCGACGTCCGCGACCGCGATCGCTCGCTCGCGTTCGCTGCCGTCATCGCGAACGACCGCGTCGACGTCACGCGCTTTCGCGCCGGCACGGCGGCGGGATCGCTCGCCGGCTCGGCGCACGTCACGCTCGACGATGCGAACGACTTCGCGATCCGGGCGACGATGCAGCGGCTCGATCCGTCGCGCTTCGCCGCGGTGCCGGGTGCCGCGCTCGATGGCACGCTCGACGCGAGCGGCGTCCTGCGCCCGCGCTGGCGCGCCACCGCAGACGTGCGGATCGCGCCCACGAGCCGGCTCGCCGGGATCGCCGTATCCGGCACGGCGAAGGGGACGGTCGCAGCGAACAGCATCCGTGACGCGAAGGTCGAGCTCGCGCTCGGCTCCGCACGCGTGCAGGCTACGGGCTCGGCCGGCTCGCCGGGCGATCGCCTCGTCGTGAGCGTCGACGCTCCCCACGTCGCGGAAGTCGCCGCGCTGCTGCCCGCCGCCGTGCCGCGGCCGCTCGCGGGCGAGGCGCACGCGAGCGCCAACGTGGCGATCGGCAACGGCGGCGTCGGAGGCGATGTCGAATGGCGCGGCAGGTCGCTGCAGGCGGGTCCCTACGCCGCCGCGACGCTCGCGGGGCACGCATCGATCGGCGCCCCGGCGACGGCGCGAGGCAAGCTCGACGAGCGCGCGCTCGCGATCGACGTCGTCGCGACGCGACTGACGCTCGGCGAACGCGCGATCGACGCCGCCCACGTGAGCGTCGACGGAAGCCTCGCGCGCCATCATGCGACCCTTGCGCTCACGGCCCGCGACATCGACGCGACGGCGGCGCTCGACGGATCGCTGCGCAACCTCGAGGATTTCGCGCGGGCCGAATGGAGCGGCACGCTCGCCGCGTTCGACAATCGCGGCAGCATCGCGGTGCGGCTGCGCGGCAGCGCGACGCTCGCCGCACGCCGCGATTACGTCCGCCTCGCCGATGCGCGGATCGACGTCGCGGACGGTCACGCCGACATCGGCGAGTTGGTCTGGAACGACGGGCGCATCACGACCCGCGGCTCGTTCACCGGCATTCCGCTCGCGACCGCCGCGCGGCTCGCCGAGCGGCCGCTGCCGCTCGACACGACGCTCGTGCTCGGCGGCGAATGGTCGGTTGCGGCGACACCGCGGCTGAACGGTCGCTTTTCGCTGCATCGCGAGCGTGGCGACGTCGTCGCCGAGGTTCCGACGGCAACGACGCCGGAGCGCCAGCGCCTCGGCGTCACCGCGCTCACCCTCGCGGGCACGTTCACCGACGACGCGCTCGATGCGAGCGCGTCGTTCGCCTCCGAGCGCGCCGGCACCGCCAGCGCGTCGGTTGCGATCGGCACGGCGAGCGGCGCCGTCCCGGGCAGGATCGATGCCGATGCACCGCTGCGGCTTACCGCACGCGCCGACCTCGCTTCGCTCGCCGTGTTCCAGCCGTGGTTCGGCACCGACGCCGCCGTCAACGGCCGCGCCCGACTCGATATCGCGGCCGCGGGAACGCTCGGCCGCCCGGCGTGGTCCGGCACGCTGCGGGCGGATGCGCTGCGCCTCGATGCGCCGCAGTACGGCGTCAGCGTGAGCGACGGCCGCCTGCGCGCGCATCTCACGGGGGCCGGGATCGCGCTCGACGAGGTCCGCTTCGTCGGCGGCGACGGCACGTTCACCGCGAGCGGGCTGATCGCGATCCCCGGTGAGCGGGCGGACCACCACACGCAGGTGACCTGGAAGGCTGCGCGCTTTCGCGCCACCAACCGTCCCGACCTGCGGCTCGTCGTCGACGGCGACGGAACGCTCGCCATCGCCGAGCGCCGCCTCACGCTGCGCGGCAGGATCGACGTCGTCGAAGGCCACGTCGAATACGAAGCCTCGCCCACCGGCAAGCTCGCGCCGGACATCGTCATCAAGGGAGAGCAGGTGGCGTCGCGGCGCGAGGCCGCGCGCGACGTGCCGCTCGCGCTCGACGTCGACGTCGATCTCGGGCGGGCGCTCACCTTCGCCGGAGAAGGCATCGACGCCCGACTCGCGGGCCGCGTCAGGGTCACGACGAGCCAGGCCGGCACGCTCGTCGGCCGCGGGACGATCCGCGCGGTGAACGGCAGCTACTTCGCGTTCGGGCAGAAGCTCACGATCGATCGCGGCCGCCTGATCTTCGACGGCCCGCTCGATAATCCGGCGCTCGACGTGGTCGCGCTGCGCAAGAACCTCGCCGTCGAAGCGGGGGTCGAGCTCACCGGCACGGTGAAGGTCCCGCGGGTGCGCATCACGTCGAGCCCCCCCGTGCCCGAGAACGAGGCGCTTGCCTGGCTCGTCACCGGCCAGGGATTGGCGAGCGGCTCGCGCGTCGACTACGCGGCGTTGTCGGCGGCCTCGGCCGCCCTGCTCGGCAAGCGCGGCAAGCCGTTCACCGCCGAGATCGCGCAGCAGTTCGGTCTCGACGACATCTCGCTGCAGCGCGCCGGGACCAGCAGCGCGGCAACGGGCGCCTCCGGGACGAGCGGCGCGGAGGGAGCGGCCGGGCAGGTCGTCGTCTTCGGCAAGCGGATCAGCGATCGGCTGTCGCTCGGCTACGAGCAGGGACTCTCCCTCGCGTCGAGCGCGCTGCGGCTCGAATACGCATTGTCCCGGCAGATCACGCTACGCGCGGAAGCCGGCGTGGTGAGCGGCGTCTCGATCGTCTACCGGAGAAACTTCCGGTAGCCCAGGTGAAAGTGCAATTGGCTACCGCGTCAGATGCAACAACGCGACGGCGAGCATCTCGTAGAGCGCGTAATAGCTGCTCTGCAGGCCGTCCGCCGTCGGCAGGAAATCGCCGAACCGGCTCGGCATCGGCGAAGGGAGGTGCGTGGGCGCCGCAATGCCTTCGATCCCCTGCTCGGCGAATTCCGCGCGCACGCGCGGCACGTCGAAGCTGTGGACGACGAGGATGACGCGGCTCACGCCATCCGCTTTCAGGATCCGCGCCGACTCGACGGCATTCTCGTGCGTGTCGCGCGAGTGCGCCTCGATCCAGCGCACGGGAACCCCGAACTCCTGGGCGAGGGCGGTGCGCATCAGCAGCGCCTCCGGCGGGCGCTGTGCGACCGAGCCGCCGGACACCAGCACCGGCAGGTTCGTCGCCCGTGCGATGCGTGCGCCGTAGCGCACGCGCTCGAGCGACAGCGTGTTGAGCGTCACGCCTCCGAATTCGGGGGCGTAGTCACGCAGCCCGCCGCCCAGGATCACGATCGCCTGGGCGGCGGACGCCTGCGCGAGATCGAGCGGCGGCGTGCGGTCGAGCGCGCGCGTCAGCATCGCGCCGACGATCGGCGTCGACAGCATGGCCAGGGCGAGGATGCCGATCACCGCGAGCGCGCGGCCGCGCCGGGGATGGCGCGGCATCATCGCGATGCCGGCGAGCGCGATCAGCAGCGGGCCCGCTGGCGGCAGCACGGTCGCCTTGACGAGCGCCTTCAGCCACACTATTTGCGCGACGATGCCTCCTGCGACGCATGGCGCAGCAAGGCTTCCAGATGTCGTGCCGGTACCGCGTAGGTGATGCCGCTCGGCTGGGACAGCGCCGTTTCCTTCGTGCCCTTGACGAACACCATGTTGACGATGCCGAGAACTTCGCCGCTCGCCGGGTCGTAGATGGGACTGCCGCTGTTGCCCGGATAGGCCGTCGCATCGAGCTGGAACACAGGAAAGCTGCCGCTCGTCAGGCGCCGGACGACCGCCGGGTCGAGGTCGGCCGCCCTGCCCTGCGGGATCGCGATCGGCGTGATCGCGGCGATCATCCCGCGGTGCGTCGCGGCGAACGGGCCCAGCACCGCGCCGATCGGAAAGCCCGTCATCAGGATGACCTGCCCTTCCCTGACCGTGGTCGAGTCGTGGAGCTTCAGCGCCGGCAATGCCGGGCCGCCGATGTGCACGAGCGCGAGATCCACGCCGCTGTCGATCGCCACGACCCGCGCGTCGCGCGCCTGCGCGCTTTCGCCGCTCGTCCCCGGCACCAGTATCGCGAGCGTCTCGCCGCGTGCCGGATCCGTGAACGGCGGCAGCACGTGCGCATTGGTGACGATCGTCGTCCCGTCGCCGACGGCAAAACCGGTGCCGCGAAACTGGAACGGCGGGGTGCGGCTCCGCTCGATCGTTCCGACGGCGACCACCGATTGCTTGACGCGCGCGATCGTGTCGCTCACGTCGCCCGCGCCGGCGGGCGGCGCGGCGAGCAGGCACACCGGCAGCAGCGCCAGTGTGCGCAGGGTGCGGAGCGAACGGATTGGAGCCGCGGAGCGCGCGGTGCGCAGCAGGACGCGCGTTGCCACGGTGGAGCGCATCCGTCAGTGCGCGGCGCTGCCGCCTTGCGGGGCGATCGCCGACGGCGCGACGATCTGCGGATCGTAAGGATGCCGGTCGCTCGGAAAGAGGCGCAGCACACGGCGCACGTAGTCGCGCGTCTCGGGAAATGGCGGCACGCCCTCGTAGCGATCGACCGTGGCCTCGCCGGCGTTGTAGGCCGCCGCCGCGAGCCTCACCTGGCCGCGGTAATAAGCGAGGAGCCAGCGCAGGTAGGCGAGGCCGCCGCGCACGTTGTCGAGCATGTTGAAGGGGTTGCGCACGTTGAAGCGCGTCGCCGTTTCCGGAATCAACTGCATCAGGCCGCGCGCGTTCTTCACCGAGCGCGCCAGCGGATCGAAGTTCGATTCGACCGCGATGACGGCGAGCGCAAGCCGCGGCTCGATGCCGTAGTAAGGCGCGACGCGGTTGACGACGTCGGCCACCTTCTGCTTCCACGGCGGCAGATCGGCGAACGGGTCGGGGCCGAGATCCGCCATCTCGGCCGCCTCCGCGTCGTCGACGGCCTCGATTTCGGGAGGCGCGGGCGGGCGCATGCAATCGGGGAGCAGGCCGTGCGCATCGCCCAACTGCCTCAGCATCCTGCCGGCATGGGCATCGCCCTGCTCCGCCGCCATCCGGAAGAGCGCCGCGGCGGTGGCATCGTCGCGCTCGACCCCGCGGCCATTCGCGTACATCCATCCGAGCCGGAACGCCGCCTCCGCGCTGCCGCGGCGCGCCGCGTCGCAGTAGATCGCCGCGGCGACCAGCGGATCCTTCGGCAGTCCCTCGCCGTGCTCGTACGCGAGCGCCCGGGCGAGCTCGTCGGCGACGGTCGGGGATTGCGCCTGAGCCGGCGCGATGATCGGTGATTGCGCCTGCGCCGGCAGCGCAACCGCGAGCATTCCGGCGGTGAGGAGCGCGGCCATTCCCGGTCCGGGCGGGAGCAGCGCTGGATCGGCCAGGCGCGGTCGCTCAGGAGACGCGGCGGACATGGGCGATGTCGTGCACGATCGATTCGACCTTTGCAGCGTGTTCTTCGTACCACGGCAGCGCGTCGCGCAGGCCGCTCGCCACGTCCCAGGCCGGCCGATATCCGAGCAGCCGCCGGGCCTTGCCGACGTCCGCCTCGGAGTGGCGAACGTCGCCGGCGCGGAAAGCCGCATACACGGGCGCCGGCACCCGCAGCCCGGGATGCCGCTGCGCGATCAGGTCGCGCAGCACGGCGTAAAGCGCGTTGAGCGACGTCCGCTCGCCGACCGCGACATTGTAGACCTGCCCGACGGCGACGGCATCCTCGACGGTCGCGGCGAGCAGGTTCGCCTGGACCGCGTTGTCCACGTAGCAGAAGTCGCGCGAGGTCTCGCCGTCGCCGTAGATCGTGACCGGCATCTCGCGCAGCATCGCAGCGACGAACCGTGGAACGACGGCCGCATACGCGCCGTCGGGGTCCTGGCGCGGCCCGAAGACGTTGAAATAGCGCAGCCCGATCGTCTCGACGCCGTAGCAGCGCCCGAACACGTCGGCATAGACCTCGTTCAGGTATTTCGTCACCGCGTAGGGCGACAGCGGTGCGCCGATCGCCTCCTCCACCTTCGGCAGGCCAGGATGATCGCCGTAGGTGGAGCTCGATGCCGCGTAGACGAAGCGCCGTACGCCGGCGTCGCGCGCGGCGACGAGGACGTTGAGGAAGCCGGTCGCGTTGGCGGCATGCGTGCGCAACGGATCCTCGATCGAGCGCGGGACCGAGCCCAGCGCCGCCTGGTGCAGGACGATGTCGATGTCCTCGCACGCCCGCCTGCACGCACCGGGATCGACGATATCCGCCTCGATGAACCGGTGCCGCTGCCAGCGCTCCGGTCCCACGATCGCGCGCACCTCCTCGAGGTTGCGCCGCGATCCCGTCGCGAAGTTGTCGAGCCCCACGACCTGCTGATCGAGCTCGAGCAGGCGCTGCGTCAGGTGCGAGCCGATGAAACCCGCGCTCCCGGTGACGAGCCAGCGCAGCGGCTGCTCGCGCAGCCGCGCGGCCGCCGCGAGCGCCCGATCATCGGCGGCGGTGACCGCATGCATCAGAGCCGCCAGACGCAGACGCCGTGCTCGCGCAGCGCGCCGGCGTCCGCCTGGCACTTGACGTCGACGTACAGGCCGCCCGGCTCGAGCTTGTCGACGAAGTCCCGCACCGGACGCGCGCCGTACTCGCGGTGCGCGACGGCGACGACGAGCGCGTGCGCCTTCGGCAGACGCTCCCACGGCGTCAGCGTCACGCCGTATTCGTGCACGGCCTCCTGCGCGTCGGCCACCGGATCGTGCACGTGCACGTCGGCGCCGTACGAGCGCAGTTCGGTGATGACGTCGATCACGCGCGAATTGCGCAGGTCGGGGCAGTTCTCCTTGAACGTGAGGCCGAGCACGTTCACCTTGGCCGCCTTGACCGGGAATCCGGCCTGGATCATCTGCTTGACCGTCTGCTCGGCAACGTACTTGCCCATGCCGTCGTTGATGCGCCGCCCGGCCAGGATCACCTGCGGGTGGTAGCCGAGCTTGTCGGCCTTGTGCGTCAGGTAATAAGGGTCCACACCGATGCAATGGCCGCCGACCAGGCCGGGGCGAAACGGCAGGAAATTCCACTTGGTGCCGGCGGCGGTCAGCACCTCGTTCGTGTCGATGCCGATCTTGTGGAAGATCAGCGCGAGCTCGTTCATCAGCGCGATGTTCAGGTCGCGCTGCGTGTTCTCGATCACCTTGGCCGCCTCGGCGACCTTGATCGAGGACGCGCGGTAGACGCC